>NZ_JBKFGJ010000001.1:0-70202 GCF_051233465.1 Neobacillus solisequens
TTTATCTACAGGAATTTGATAGTATAGAGCATTTTGAGCGGGAATTAGCTGATTATATTCACTATTACAACCACAAACGAATGAAGGCGAAATTAAAAGACCTAAGTCCAGTCGAATACCGAACTCAGGTCTTGGAAGCAGCCTAAACTTTTTGTCTAACTTTATTGGGTCAGATCAAAAGCGACAGCTTTTTGTGTTAGGAAAAAATAGATTTAATCGCATCAATTAACCAAATAAAAAATTGCTTCAACTTATCTAAAAATCCTTGTCCCTCATCTGAATGCAAGAATTTTGAGATCTGGTCTTTTGCTTTGTTCAACTGGTCGCTAACTTGGCCCCAGTCAATATCCAAGCCCTTTAACTTATTAAATAAGTCCATCAATCGTTGGATCTGATCTTCCGTCAAAGTTACATTTAAATCGTTTGCAGCCTGCTCAATGATTTTACGTAATTCTGCATCATTTTTTGGTTTATTTTTAGCAACTTCTTCCTTTACTTTAGCAATAAGGGCAGCTGCATTCTCAGGACCTATAGCATCACCTAATTTAGCCGTTTCCACCATTTCCTGATTTGCTGCCTGTTTTACATCTTCTGGGATTGTTTTATCAGCTGAAATTTCATAGGCCTTAATAATTCCGGTTAAAGCAGCTGTCCCTGAAACAGAAATGGGAGCAGTGATATAAATGTTAGCATCCTTCACTCCCGCAGTGATGAGGGCATTCACATACATTTCGTCTGTAACCCAATTGATATTTTTGGTTTTTACCTTAATCCCCGATCCCTTTGCTGCAATCGTAACCGCTGAAGAAGAAATCGCCTTTGTCCCAATTAAAGAACTTGCCACATATTTGCCTAAATATTGATGTTCCTCCTGATTAGATACTGTTACAATTTGGACATCTTTTGGCGCCCCCATTTCTTCTAACAGGCTATTTTTTTGCATTTCTGTTAAATTTTCTCCCAACGTAACAATCATGTCACCCTCAGCCATGTCAGCCATAGTCCGGACTGGATTAAACAGGATTACCACAGCAAGGATGAAAATCGATATTCTTTTCATGTTAGCCTCCTCAAGTTACAAAAAATAATTTCTATTACATAATATAACCGATTCCATTAATATTAACGTAAATTCCAAAATAGAAGTTTCATAGAATGATTAATTTTCCTAAATTAGGTTTTAATTTGATGAAAATGGATTATTTTTGTTATATAGTGTAGAATGATGTTCAGTAGCAACTGTTTATTCGGGGGACCTTCATGAAAAAAAGAAATTGGATGTTGTTCGGTATTTTAATCAGCCTTTCTATTATCTGGGGAATTATTTATTGGGCTCTCATTGCTCCGCATTAATGTTTTTTTTTTATTGATGTACTGTTAATATTTATGTATCATGTTGATTAATGAAACATTTATCATTTCATTTACATATAATGAAGTAGGTTTATGATTCAGGGATTGGGAAAAACTAGAATACTGTTTAACCTAATGTTAACGGTTTATTTCATATAATGAGGGATCTAAATGTTAATTCGCTATAAGAAAACATTTGAAAAAATTGCCATGGGCTTGCTGTCATTTATGCCAGCAGAAAAGGATTTAAAGAAGCTGCAGCAAACCATGAAAGAATATGAAACGGAAGAGAATCGCCAATTATTCCTATGGAAAGAAGAAGACATAATCGGGTTGATTGGAGTTCAGAATTATCAGGATACCAACGAAATGGAAATTCAGCATATATCAGTGAATCCATCACATCGATTTCAAGGAATAGGCAAACGTATGGTAAAAGAGCTAAAGGAAATGTATCCCGATAAAAATATTATTTCCAATGAGCAAACATCATCATTTATCGAACGCTGTGATTTTTGTTAACAAAACAAAAGGGCAACGAGTCATCCGCTGCCTTTTTTTTCATTTAATGACCGTAACCTTTCAGAGATGACATCGCTGCGATCCCGCAAATAATGACGATGAACAATCCCGTTATTGCTCATGTCGCTTTCTTTTCCCCATAGTTCCTCTTTTGTTTCTGTCAGTTTTACACAGGTTTGTAATAATGCAGTATCCGCAATTGGAAGATTAAGGCTTTTGTATATGTGCCTATCCTTAATGTCAGAAAGTCGCTCCTTTAACATCAGATTAAGGTCATGACAATTCAGGCCAAGTTGTTGAATCATATTTGGTTTCGATTCAAAGATGGGTATGGCCTTTTCCAATGTTTTTACAGCACCTGCAAAATTCCCCCGACGATGATGATAACACGACACCGCCAATAAAATCAGTCCAACCCAAACGGATTCCTTATTCCCTGGTTCCGTATTCTTCCAATACTCTTCAAGGATCTCATGACATTCAAAATAATCACGATCACCGTGAAAATGAACTAAATAGCTGATATACTCATTTGGATACAAGTAATTCTCCCCTGACAATCGTTTTCTTGAAGTTTACCATATAAATGCTGTGTTTACTTGGAATAAGTGTATATCAAAATAAAAGAGCCCGCTACAACGGACTCTTTCATTCATGATTCTTTTACCAAACCCAAGCTGCACCTACAATAATTAATAAAATGAACAATACGACGATTAAGGCAAATCCGCCGCCGAAGCCTACTCCATCAGCCATTTATGATTACCTCCTGTTTCATTTTTCTTTTCACAGTTATCATATGTAGGGGATTTGTCCAATGTTATAGGCACGTATCACATCTTTTGGAGATGGCCAATACACGGGCGAATTTTCTATTGGATAACCTTGATGAATCCTCTATACTAGAAATAGCTCAATATCTACAAGAAACATCATTTATTTAGAATTTTGGTGAAAAGTAATGCCGTATCAAGTAAAAATTGATGCCTTTGAAGGGCCGTTAGATTTATTGCTTCATTTAATAAACCGTTTGGAGATTGATATTTATGATATCCCAGTGGCCCAAATTACAGAGCAATATCTTGACTATATTAAAACCATGAATGAACTTAAGCTGGATGTTGCCAGTGAATTCTTAGTAATGGCTGCTACCTTATTAGCAATTAAAAGTAAAATGCTTCTGCCAAAACATGAGGAAAACATAACCGACGAGGACTTAGATCTATCACTTGAAGAAGATCCACGTGAAGAGCTGGTTGAACGGTTAATTGAATATCGAAAATATAAAGAGGCAGCTCATGACTTGAAAGTGTTGGAAGAGGAACGTGGTTTAATGTTCACAAAACCACCTAGTGATTTATCAGATTTTACAAAGGACATACAACCTTCAAGAACAGAGGTCAATGTTTCTCTTTACGATATGCTAGCAGCTTTCCAAAAATTAATGCGTAGGAAAAAATTACAAAAGCCATTGGCAACAAAAATTACCCGTCAGGAAATTTCAATTGAGACCAGAATGTCAGAGATTATGGTTGAATTAAAACAGCTCAATGGCCGAAAGAAGTTTTATGACTTATTTCCATACCCTACAAAGGATCATATTGTTGTGACTTTTTTAGCCATTTTAGAATTAATGAAAAGAAATGAAGTTGATGCCCAACAACAGGGGAATTTTGCAGATATTTTCATTCAGGCAGTTAAGAAAGGGGCAGATATTATTGGAACTCATTAATTGGACGAGTATCCTAGAGAGCCTGCTGTTTGCAGCAGGTGACGAGGGACTGTCTTTAAAGCAAATAGCAGAAGTCATGGAAATTGACGAGTTTAAAGCAAATGAAGTAGTCGACGAGTTAAACAGGCAGTATGAAACAGATTCGAATCGTGGCATTATGATTGTTCAGTTGGCTGGTTCCTATCAACTTGCTACCAAAAAGGTAAACGCCAATTATTTAAAAAAGCTGGTAGATTCCCCAAATACAACGACATTGTCACAGGCAGCACTAGAAACACTGGCGATTATTGCTTATAAGCAACCGATTACTAGGGCTGAAATCGAGGAAATTCGTGGGGTCAAAACGGAAAGACCCATCAACACACTAATGGCAAAAGCGTTAATTAAAGAAGTTGGCCGTGCAGAAGGAACGGGCAGAGCGTATTTATATGGGACGTCCAAAGAATTTCTTGATTATTTTGGCTTAAAAAACTTAAACGAACTTCCACCGCTTCCTGAAAAGGTCGAAGAAGAATTTATTCAGGAAGAAGCCGATTTGTTTTTTGAGAAGTTTCAAGAAACAATTAACTCCTAATTTCAAACTATTCGAGAAATATATGATAAAATAAGAATACTCTTATTTATAATGTATAGAGACTGAGGATGACGGCAAAGGATGGGATTATGGTGTTCATAAAACAATGCAGAGGCTATGAATTAGAAAAAGAAAAATCAAATACTTCTGAGGACTTTTTTAACAGAAGTGAAGTGACTTTTGTAGAAAATGGCGAAGAAAAAACGCTGCATGTCTTATATGTAAGATATTTTGATGAGTCTTTTCAAGAATTTACCCCTTTTCAAAGTGATCCAATCATTACTCAAGATGGCTTAGAGGTGGCATTTAAGGATATCGTAGCTCTTGTTTGCTTATTAAAAAATCCGGGTTTACGTGCAAGAAAACGAGTATATATAAATTCAAAATATGAATTTGCATCCTATTTTCAGGATGTTGATTTTGAAAAACTACCAGAAATTTTTATTTCCCTTAAACAAAAAAATGGCTATGAGCTTTCATCACCGCTTGAATTTATCAAACAGCCTAAATAGCATAACCAAGATAACCGGGAGGGGTAAACAATGGCAAATACATTAGTTCATACACAGTTAAATGATGTAAAAGAATTTCTGACAAAAACGAGTTCAACAATTGGTGGCTTCTTAAATGAAGCAACTATTTCTCAATTTGGTCTTGAACAGGAAGACGATCAAACATATTTAAAACAGATTTTTTCAAATTTACGTAAGCTTGTAGTATATGGCGAAGAAGGCTTAGATGCATGTTCGGTTATTCTACAGAGCGAACCTTTTCAAAAAGCAGCCGCTGAGAAAACCTTATATCGAATTTATCACCAATGTATCAATGAATTTTTCTCACCAAAAAATGATGCTTGGTATGAGGATAGCCGATCCGCGTACACAGGAAGGAACTCCATTAAATATTATCGTAATGTTCCTGAGCCTGTTGTTCAATTGATTAAGAGCCTTGAGGGAGACTTCCAAAGAATCAGAGAAGAATTGGAGTATTACGAAACAGATTACCGAACTAAAATAACTCAATCTAAATAAAATAGAGGGGCTGTCATACATAAGTGTGGCAGCCTTTCTTTGTTCTAAGGAAAAAATTCTCTCATAACATTTAGAAAAAATATAATGGGAATGAGGGATTTTAATGGATCGCTTTGGTCGTTATGTTAATGACTTGTTCATTTGGAATGAGCAAATGAAACAATTTCTCCAATCCAAAAATGTTATGCAGGATTCGGAATTGTGGGGAAAGCTTGAAGAATTTACTGAATTGATTGAGGGAACTAAACGTGATTTAACAAATGATGAATTACTTGGGCTTCAAGTAAAGGCAGAAAATATTCACGAACAGATGGAGGCCTATTTCCAACGTAAACAAGAGGAGGGAGTGGGGACGATTTGGTTGGTCGAAAAACCAATTCCTCCTGGTGGCCATACTCTACCAGAACTTCCTTATCCCTACAATTCATTAGAACCGTTTATTTCGGAGGAAATAATGCAACTTCATCATGATAAGCATCATCGTTCATATGTGGAGGGTTTAAACCGGGCTGAGCTGAATTTAAAAGAAGCTAGAAAGAGAAAAGATTTTACCATGGTTAAGCATTGGTCAAGAGAACTGGCCTTTCACGGTTCAGGACATTATTTGCATTCGATTTTTTGGAACAATATGAGCCCAAATGGAGGCGGAAGTCCGTATGGTCTGTTAAGGGAAGAGATCACAGCATACTTTGGCGACTTTGATGGATTTAAAAACCATTTTACCGAGGCTGCCAAACAGGTAGAAGGTGGAGGGTGGGCGATCTTGGTCTGGTCACCGAGAGCCAGACATTTAGAAATTCTTCAAACAGAACGACATATGCTCCTCACTCAATGGGATACGGTTCCCTTATTGGTCCTTGATGTATGGGAACACGCTTACTATCTCCAATATAAAAATAATCGTGCCCAATATGTAGAGAATTGGTGGAATCTAGTGAATTGGCATGATGTCACCGTTAGATTGGAAAAAGCAGCAGATAGGAAATGGCCGCTGGTTTGATCAGTGAAATATCAAGTTTCATCCGGAAAAAAGTCATAACACTCCTTGTCCAGCATACACTTTAAATATATTAAAAGAGGGACGAGGTATATTGAATGAAAATGATTCTAAAGCTAACTATTTTTTCCCTCATGGTGACACTATTTGCTGCAAGCTATCCAGTCAACACAAACGCATCTTCAATTAGTGCCGCAAGTGCTGTATTGATTGAACAGAATTCCGGCCGCATCCTTTACGAAAAAGATGCCCATACAAAAAGGAGAATCGCTAGTATTACGAAAATCATGACAGCGATCATAGCTATTGAATCAGGGAAAATGGACAAATATGTGAAGGTGAGCGAAAATGCTACACACGCTGAAGGGTCTTCAGTTTATTTAAAGCCGGGAGAAAAAATAAAACTAGAGGATCTGGTTTATGGGTTGATGCTCCGATCTGGGAATGATACAGCCGTAGCAATAGCGGAATACCTGGGTGGAAGTGTGGATGGATTTGCCTATCTGATGAATCAAAAGGCCAGGGAAATTGGCATGCTTAATAGTCATTTTTCCAATCCGCATGGTCTTGATGATCATGAGGATCATTATTCAACAGCTTATGATATGGCAATTTTAATGCGATACGCCATGCAAAACAAAACCTTCCAAAAAATATCCGGTACAAAAGTCCATCGGGCCCCGAATCCAACGGAAAATTGGGACCGGGTCTGGAAAAACAAAAATCGCCTATTGTCAAAATATAAATATTGTACAGGGGGGAAAACAGGGTATACCAAACTTGCGAAACGAACCCTGGTTACAACAGCGACAAACGGGGACATGAATTTAATTGCTGTAACTTTAAATGATCCAAACGACTGGGATGACCATATCTCTATGTATGAAACGGGGTTTAACCATTATGATATGGCAGAGGTTTTGTCAAAAGGGAAAATTACGATCGAAAAACCTAAATATTATCATGACCAATTATACGTTAAATCTTCCATTACTTTTCCGGCTACCAGTAAGGAAATGAAACAATTCACGGTAAAATATAAATTAAACAAGCCGGAAAAAAACTGGGACCGTTCTAAAAAACATGAGAAAATTGTTGGGAAAGCGGTCGTTTATTTAGACGGCAGAGCAGTTAAAGAAACGCCAATCTATTTTGAAAACATACCAAGAAAGAAACAGGGATTTTTAGATCATGTAAAAGACATATTTTTTTCATTCATTGGTGTGAATCCACATGGTTAATTATATTTGGGTGTTCATGACCATAGTAGGAATTGTTTTTGCACTGTTTAACGGGACGATAGCAGAGGTCAATAAAGCTGTTTTTGATGGAGCGAAGGAAGCAGTTACCTTGTGTATTGGACTAATTAGTGTGTTAGTTTTTTGGTTAGGAATGATGAAAATTGCCGAGGAGTCTGGGCTGCTTGAAAAATTAGCAAGACTTTTCCGACCAGCCGTAAAGCGGTTATTCCCGGAAGTCCCGCCCAATCACCCTGCAATGGGTTATATGCTTTCCAATATGATTTCCAATATGTTTGGATTGGGAAACGCTGCTACACCTTTAGGCATTAAAGCTATGGAGGAATTAAAAAAAATAAATGGCGAAAAAAATGAAGCAAGCCGTTCTATGATCACCTTTCTGGCAATCAATACAGCGAGCATTACGATTATTCCGACAACGGTAATCGCCATTCGAATGACTTATCATTCCGCATCCCCTACCGAAATTGTTGTTCCTACCATTGTTGCTACCATCCTTTCGGCAATTGGGGCTGTGCTTATAGATCGATTTTTTTATTATCGCAGAAGCCGAAAAAGGTGAGGGTGAATGGAGTATATTTCGCTAGTCTCATTAACTTTTATCCCTGTTCTCATCGGATCGATTTTATTGTATGGAACCTATAAAAAGGTGCCTACCTATGAAAGCTTTGTTGAGGGAGGAAAAGAAGGCATTAAAATAGCAGTTTCCATTATTCCTTTCCTTGTGGGGATGCTAGTGGCCATCTCCATATTCAGGGCATCAGGTGCGTTAGAAGCGTTAATGAATTGGCTTCGTCCCTTCATGACCGCAATTGGAGTACCCGCTGAAATCGTACCATTATTACTTATTAGACCAATCTCCGGAACAGCTGCCCTTGGCATGACCAGTGACTTAATTTCCGTATATGGACCCGACTCTTTTATCGGACGCTTGGCATCCGTACTACAAGGAAGCACTGACACCACCTTCTATGTCTTAACCGTCTATTTTGGTGCGGTTGGAATCAAAAAAATGGGAGACGCCCTAAAAGTCGGGCTCCTGGCAGATGTCGTGGGAATTATCGTGTCCATCTTTGTTGTAGCGTTAATTTTTGGTGCGAAATAAATACATTAAAAAGAGTAAGTTCCTTTTAACATGGATCTTACTTTTTTATTTTTCCTATATAATGCCCAAAGCTTTGAAAAGTGAAGGATTTGTGTCATAATTCAGTAGACAAGAATGGAAGCTTTTTAACCAAAATTTTTTAGGTAAAAGTTTATTTTGGTCAAGAGGATTATTATTTTGAGGTGAATATATGGAACGTTTACAAAAAGTAATTGCCAGTGCCGGCATTGCTTCTAGAAGAAAAGCAGAAGAACTAATCAAACAAGGAAGAGTAAAAGTAAACGGCAAGGTCATAACAGAATTAGGAGTCAAGGTGTCTTCATCTGATAAGGTTGAAGTGAATGAAATTCCAATTGAAAAAGAAGTACCTGTCTATTTCTTACTCTATAAGCCGCGCGGCGTCATCTCAAGTGTCAGCGATGATAAAGGAAGAAAAGTCGTTACTGATTTCTTCCCGGGATTAAAGGAAAGAATTTTTCCTATTGGCCGTCTTGATTACGATACATCAGGATTGTTGCTACTAACCAACGATGGTGAATTTGCTAATTTATTAATGCACCCTAGACATGAAATTGAAAAAACGTATGTAGCGAAAATAAAAGGAATTCCATTAAAAGAAAACCTTAGAAAATTAGAAAAAGGAATTAAACTCGAAGATGGTAAAACAGCTCCGGCACGAGTCAAATTGACATCTGCCGACAATAAGAAGCAAACCTCTATTGTTGAAATGAAGATTCATGAAGGACGAAATCGCCAAGTAAGAAGAATGTTTGAGGCCATTGGTCATGAAGTGATTAAATTAAAACGTGAACAATACGGATCCCTAACCCTTTCAGGTCTTAAAGCTGGTGAAGCGAGGGAACTAACACCGCATGAAGTAAAGCAATTAAGAGCCCTTGCCCAGGATTCATCTAAGAAAAATTCATAAATACGTCACATTTTATATCTTGGTTATTCACTGTGTTTATGTTATTAATGCTATAATTTTGTATAGTTGTGTCATGTTTTTAATGGAGGGTTTTATATGAAAAAACGGCGTTTAGTCATAAGGACTATCATTTTAGTCATTTTGGGTGCTGCCGTTGCGTATTCGCTGTATGCAAATTTGACGAAAGACCAAAAACAAAAGGTGGCGGTGGGTGACACAGCTCCCGACTTTGTTTTGGTAGATTTACAAGGAAATAAACATCGCCTATATGATTATCGGGGCCAGGGAGTTTTCTTGAATTTTTGGGGAACGTGGTGCCCTCCATGTAAAAAAGAAATGCCCTATATCAACAGTCAATACCATCAGTTTAAAGATCAGGGGATTCAGGTTTTAACTGTTGATATTCAAGAGTCAGAGTTAGCTGTAAAGCAATTCAGAGACCGATATAAACTCGATTTTCCAATCATGATCGATCAAGATAAGGAAGTCATGACAGCCTATGGTATTGATCCGCTTCCAGCTACATTTCTTATTGATAAAAACGGAAAAGTAGTTAAATACCATACTGGTGAGATGACAGAATATATGGTCAGGGAGTTTATGGAGAAAATTAAACCTTAGGGATGCAAGGAGTTTTAAAGATGAAAGATGTAAAATGTGAATGCGGCCATGTAAATCCCCATGGGACCGTATTATGTGAAGCTTGTGGAAAAGTTCTCGATGAGCAGGATGATATGGCTAACAGGCAATTATTGGACATGCGCTATGAAGGCAGTGCACGCCGTTCACAGACGTACAATAAGTCAATCATTGATAAGGTTTGGAATTTCTTTTCATCTGTCAAGGTTGGCGTATGGCTAATTATTATCACCCTAGTTGCATCCATACTAGGAACGATTTTGCCGCAAAAAATGTATATCGACCTTCCTCCTGAGGTGTATTATGAACAGGAGTATGGCTGGTTTGGAAAACTCTATTATCAACTGGGACTTGATGATTTATATGGTTCGTGGTGGTACTTGCTATTAATTGCCATGATAGGTATTTCCTTGGTTATATGCAGCCTTGACCGGGTTGTACCACTTTATAAAGCATTAAAAGCTCAAAACGTAACGAGACATGAGGGCTTCCTTAAACGGCAGCGTGTATTTGGAACAAGTAGACAGATCGACCCTTCGGACTTTGATACTGTAAAAAAGATGCTAAAAAATAAGCGCTATCATGTTCGGGAAGAGAATGGTAATCTTTTGGCGGAGAAAGGCCGTTTTTCCCGCTGGGGTCCATATGTAAACCATGTGGGCTTAATTATATTCTTATTTGGGGCAATGCTTCGGTTCATTCCTGGATTTTACGTAAATGAGAATCTTTGGGTTAGGGAAGGAGAAACTGCACAAATTCCCGAAACCAAAGACAAATTTTATCTAAAAAACAATCAGTTTATTCTCCAACACTATGATAAAAATAAAGATAAAACCTTTGAGAAGGCACTTGATAAAAACGGCAATGTCGTGAAAAATTACCAGTCAAATGTCACACTCTATCAACGCAAAGGGAAAAGTCTGCCTGGTGAGAAGCCGACTCTGAAAGAAGTGCAAGATTTTAAGGTGCGGGTTAACCATCCATTAACATTTGATGGTTACTCCGTATACCAGTCTTCTTTTAGAAGTGAAATGAATTCGATGACTTTTTCACTCATCAAAAAAGGTACGGACGAGGCCTTCGGAAATCTGACTATTAATCTTCGGAACCCAAAAGAAGTTTATGAGTTAGGAAATGGATATTCAGTCAAGATTCTTAATTATTTTCCTGACTTTGAGTTTGCTAAAAATGGAGAACCTTCTACGAAATCACGTGTGCCAAACAATCCCGCCTTTATATTTCGGATGATTACTCCTGATAATCCTAAAGGGGAAACTAGTTTTGTTGCCATTAGACAAACCATCGAACCACTTGGAGAAAATACGTATAAAATGGCTTTTAAAGGAATTAGTACGAAAAATGTATCTGGATTTACGGTTCGAAAGGATTCTTCCATATGGGTGATTATTTTAGGAGGAATCATATTTATGATTGGGGTTGTCCAAGGTGCATATTGGAATCACCGGCGCATTTGGATTCAGAAGAAAAATGGACAGCACTGGATTGCTGCTCATACAAATAAAAATTGGTATGGTTTAAAACGGGAGCTGGAGGTAGTTTTAGCTGGTACAAAATTTAACCTGCCCGAGGATCAACTTCAATCGGAAAAAGGGGATAAGGAGGAAGAATAGTTGGCATCGCTTAGTAGTAATTTATTGTTTATTGCTTTTATACTTTATCTAATAGCAACGCTATTTTTTGGTGGTTCTATTAAAGCAAAGAAAACCACTGATGAAAATAAAGGCACAAACAGATGGGGGAAAATGGCGGTTCTTTTGACCATTGGTGGTTTTGTATCACAACTGGGCTATTTTATTACAAGATGGATTGCTGCCGGACATGCCCCGGTAAGTAATATGTTTGAATTTACAACTTTCTTTGGCATGGCATTAGTAGGGGCATTTATTGTCATTTATTTTATTTACAGAACTACCTTACTAGGATTATTCACGATGCCTGTCGCAATCTTAGTGATTGCCTATGCAAGTATGTTTCCTAGAGATATTACACCGCTTATTCCGGCGTTGCAAAGTTACTGGCTTCAGATCCATGTAACAACTGCAGCAATTGGAGAAGCGATTTTGGCTATTAGTTTTGCCGCAGGTCTGATTTATTTGGTCAAAGCGATTGATCAAACAAAGTCATCCAAAAGAACCTTTTGGCTTGAAGTGGTCATGTTTGCATTGGTTACAGTTCTAGGGTTTGTTGCAGTATCTACAACCTTCTCAGCCCTAAGTTACCATGAGAAATTTACTTGGATTGATAAACACGATAATGAGGCTACAGTGGAGTACACGATGCCTGCTTTAACCGGACCACATGAAGGGAAACTGGAAACAGAAACCGGATTAAAGCCAATAATTGAAGTGCCGGCGTTTATTAACGCAAAGAAATTAAATACGGTAATTTGGTCCTTATTTGGTGGTATTATCTTATATTGTATAATCCGACTCATTTTAAGAAAACGTATTGCAGCTGCCCTTCAGCCGTTCGTTAAGAATATAAAGCTTGATTTTGTCGATGAGATTAGTTATCGTTCAGTGTTAATCGGATTTCCGGTGTTTACATTAGGGGCATTAATCTTTGCAATGATTTGGGCCCAAGTAGCCTGGTCACGTTTTTGGGGATGGGATCCAAAAGAAGTATGGGCGCTTATTACTTGGTTGTTCTATGCAGCTTTTATGCATCTTCGTCTATCCAAAGGCTGGCATGGTGAAAAATCAGCCTGGTTAGCAGTAATAGGGTTTGTCATTATTATGTTTAACTTAGTAGCAGTTAACTTAGTCATTGCCGGATTACATTCATATGCAGGTTCATAATTTTAAAAATAGGAATGAATAATAAATCATATAGCCTTCACTTTTTAGGAGTGGAGGCTTTTTAAAAAGTTTTCCACCACAAGTTTTAATTTGTCAAATTTTCGACACTTTTAATGCGAGTATTTACAGTGAAAATATAGCAAAATACTACACCTTTTTGTAAAATAAACATCATGGGGGGATTTATTAATGGATAAAGACATTAGAGTTTTAGTTGTTGATGATGAGGAAAGAATTCGCCGCCTATTAAAAATGTATTTGGAAAGAGAAGAGTTTATTATTGATGAAGCAGAGGATGGTAATGAAGCGTTATCAAAAGCGTTTGCTAATGATTACGATGTTATTCTCCTTGATTTAATGATGCCTGGAAAAGATGGTATAGAGGTATGTCGAGAACTAAGGGAAAAGAAGGCTACGCCGGTCATCATGCTAACAGCTAAGGGCGAAGAAGTAAATCGAGTACAAGGTTTTGAGGTTGGTACCGATGATTATATTGTAAAGCCGTTTAGTCCGCGTGAGGTTGTTTTGCGTGTCAAAGCGTTGCTTAGAAGATCATCACAAACTAGCTACTTACAAACGGAAACCACTACAAAGGATGTCATTGTATTTCCACATTTAACAATAGATAATGATGCCCACAGAGTAACGGCTGATGGAAAAGAGGTTAGTTTAACTCCAAAGGAATATGAATTACTATACTTCCTTGCAAAAGCTCCAGATAAGGTGTTTGATCGTGAACAATTGTTAAAAGAAGTTTGGCATTACGAATTCTTTGGTGATTTACGAACAGTTGATACCCATGTAAAACGGTTAAGAGAAAAATTAAATAAAGTATCTGAGCAAGCCGCTAGGATGATTGTAACTGTTTGGGGAGTGGGGTATAAATTCGAGGTTGTTAATGAATGACCTTTTTGCGAAGTGTAGTAGGTAAATTATGGTTTACCATCATTTTTTTAGTAGCATTTGTTTTGTTTATTCTAACAGTAATGCTTCTTGAATTTTTTCAAAATAATAATATCAGTGAAACTAAAACAGAATTAACCAATACAGCTGATAAAATTGCTGATGTGTTGGAATCACATCAGGATAATAAATGGCCTTTAGGTCTGGAAATTTCTTGGGAAATTATCGATGATGTAACAAAAGTTGTCATTATTAAAAATGATCACGAAATCTACTATTCTCCGAACACAGAGAAAGATCATAAATTATCCATTAGTGAGATCCGTCATGATCCGGTTTTATCAAAAGTGTTTAAGGGGAAATCATCGGTTGAGAAAATTTCTACTCTTTCTTTAAAGAGTAATCAAACAGATCAAAAAGCCAACTACTCGATTATCGGGGTTCCGCTGCATCTTTCTGGTGAAAAGGATGGCGCTGTGTTTATTTACCAATCCCTAGATGTCATGCAGGAAACTTCCAGATCAACAACAAAATTCATTCTGCTTGTTGCTGGGGTCGCTATTATTTTAACAACTATTTTTGCGTTCTTTTTATCAACCAGGGTGACAGCACCATTAAGGAAAATGCGGGAAGCGGCATTTGAAGTGGCTAGAGGAAAATTTGATACAAAGGTTCCGATTCTTACCCATGATGAAATTGGTGAATTGGCAACGGCCTTTAACCAGATGGGACGTCAATTAAAATTTAATATGAATGCCTTAAGTCAGGAAAAGGAACAGCTTTCCAGTATTTTAAGCAGCATGGCAGACGGAGTTATTACTTTTAATCGTGATGGAACCATATTAATTACCAATCCACCAGCCGATCGATTCCTTCAATACTGGTATTATGAAAAGGGTAGTTTTGGCGGAGAAGCGGAAGAGATTCCTTCCAAAGTGATGGAACTTTTTCAGGAAGCGGTGGACACGGAAAAAGAACAAATAGGAGAAATTTCTCTTCAAGGCAGACATTGGGTGATTCTAGTTTCGCCACTATACAGTAATCGCTTTATTCGTGGAGCTGTTGCGGTTTTAAGGGATATGACAGAAGAGAGACAGTTGGAAAAAATGAGAAAAGACTTTATTGCTAATGTGTCCCATGAGCTTAGGACGCCTATTTCCATGCTCCAAGGATATAGTGAAGCAATTGTGGATAATATCGCTGAATCTCAGGAAGAGAAAAGGGAAATGGCGAAGGTCATCTACGATGAATCGTTAAGAATGGGCCGTCTCGTCAATGAGTTGCTTGATCTTGCAAGAATGGAAGCGGGACATATTCAATTAACACTAGAGGATGTGGATCTTGCTTCATTTTTAAACAGGATTATTCATAAATTTCAAGGCTTGGCAAAAGACAACAGTATCTTACTTTCAGCAGAAATACCAACTGAGATCTCGTCAATCAGGTTTGATCCTGATCGGATTGAACAGGTGTTGACAAATCTAATAGATAATGCCATGAGACATACTCCACAGGGCGGAACAGTTAAATTAAAAGCAGGACTTGAGGAAAAAGGCATTAAAATAGAAGTCGAAGATTCTGGTTCAGGTATTCCTGAAGATGATCTTCCATTTGTTTTTGAACGGTTCTATAAGGCAGATAAAGCGAGAACAAGAGGAAGATCCGGCACAGGCCTTGGACTAGCCATTGCCAAAAATATTATTGATGCCCATAAAGGACACATATCAGTCCATAGCAAAATAGGTCATGGAACGACATTTTCCTTCATCATCCCACGAAAATCGTAAAAAAAACAAACTATTTCCCGACTCATCTTGATACACGGGAAACATTGATACCACGTTTTATCTAGAACTTACCATCTTACTGGGGTAGGTTCTTTTTTTGAGTCAAATTATTTCTTCCTTTTTCATGGAAAACAGTCTAGTATATGTAATGAATGAAACTTTTTTTACATAGATTCCGACTAATATGTTGAACGGGGAGGGAAATACATGGACTCCGTTTTTGATGAACTTTATCAAAAATATCATCAAGACGTCTTTCAATTTCTATTTTATATGGTCAGAAACCGCGAACAAGCCGAGGATTTAGTCCAAGAGGTTTATATAAGAGTCTTTAAATCATATAACCGATTCGAAGGAAAAAGCAGTGAAAAGACCTGGCTATTTTCTATAGCACGGAACGTTGCCATTGACTTCTTCCGGAAACAAAAAGGCTGGAAGGAAAAGATTCTTGATAAATTTGATTGGTCCACTACTCAAGTAAAAGATGATTTTCCCATTCCAGAAGAAATTACTGTGCAGAACGAAGAAATACAATGTGTATACAAATGCATGGAATATTGCACAATCGATCAAAGAGCTGTCGTTCTATTGCGATTTATTCATGATTTATCTATAGCAGAAACGGCACAAACTTTAGGGTGGACAGAAAGCAAAGTAAAAACAACCCAGCACCGTTCATTGAAGATTTTAAGAAAGCAAATGGAAACTTTTTATGAAAAGGAGGGACAAGAGAATGAAAAAGTCAGAGTGGAGCGATAAAGAGCTCGTGGAACTTTTAAGAAGAATGCCTGAAATCAAAGATTATCGCCATCCGCATGACATATATCGGAATCTTCCGATAAAAAAGCGCAAAATCGCAGCATGGATTGTTCCGGGTATTGCTGCCGCGGCTGCCCTGTTTCTTTTTTTTCTTCTAGTTCCAAAATTCATGAATAGTAATCTATACTCAATGGATCAATCATCAGATGAAAAATCAACAGTCAGCCAGAAATACGATACAGCGGAAAATCAAACAATGATGAAAAAAAGTGCACCCGTTCAAGAAGAACAGTCCGATTCAGAAACAACTATAATTGAACCGGTTAAAAATGTACCTGCAAAATCGGCCATCTATGATGAAGATGTTGGGAATGGCAAAGTGTTAACTTTTTGGGTTCCTGATGCACAGGCACAATTTCTAGTTCCGATTTCAATGATCATAAAAAATGCAAAAGATCAATCGTGGCTTCCTATTTTTAAGGAAAAAATGAAGGACCTAAAAGAAACAGACTTGGGATTGACCGATTATTATCCCTTAAATGCCGATATCAATTGGGATGAAAAGCAAAATGCTCTTATTGTAGATGTTCCACCAGATCACGAATATAGTCAAGGATCAGCAAATGAAATAAACTTTCTCCAAATTTTGAAAAAAGACGTTGCCTCAAACAGCAATATTACCAAAATCATACTTTCAACAGGTGGTAAACCAGGAATTGAATTTGGCAACTATGGTACCATTGACCATCTAGATGTTCAATTTGACAAACAGCATGCTTACTTCTTCTATTACCCAAATGATGGTAACCAGCCATTGTTAACACCTTCAACTAAACCTTACAGAGATGTTCATACGGCCTTGGATGCAATGAGGAAGGATCAACCAATAGGGTTAAAGAGTCCTTTAGCGCAAACCATTCAAATTGATGATGTTTCACTGACGGATCATGTTTTATATGTATCCATTAAAGGAGATCAAAAATTACAGGACAGTCAATTGGCAACCAAGGCTTTTGAAGCTTTATTACTTACAGCTAAAGAATTTGGGGCAGATAAGGTAGTTGTCAAGAATTCATCTTTAAAACATCTAGGACCATTTGATTTATTAAAAGAGAATAAAGTACCATTGGCACCGAATCTAAATGAATAGGCATAACAAAAAAATCAACCCAAAAAACCAGGTTGATTTTTTTTTGCATAAAAAGGGGATGTACTCCAAATTATAACAAGTATGGTCAGGGAATTCCTTTCCTCTACAAATGGTCTAAATGTAAAGGTTGGAACATATCGTAGGAAAGGACAAGTTATAAGGAGGAGACAGTTTTGCGTGATTACATAAGAAGGTTTCTGATTGCGATTATCATGGCACTATGTGTCAGTCTGCTATTTTTGGGAGGGAGGCATACAGATGCAGCAGGTCCTTCCGAAATTAGTGGTAATGACCAATGGATCTGGCCTTCAGATGGCGTAATTTCCGATACCTTTGGGACCAGACAAGGCAAACATAAAGGCATTGATATAGCAGGCAAAATCAATACCCCTGTCCTCGCAGTGGACCGTGGTCAAGTAGTAAAATCCTATTTTTCAAATACATATGGTAATGTGGTTTTCATTAAACATCCTAGCAACTTAGTAACAGTATATGCCCATTTAAATAGACGTGATGTGTTAGAAGGTCAAACAGTTAATCAAGGTGAGATGATTGGAAGTATGGGCAGAACTGGACAGGCTACAGGAACTCACCTACATTTTGAATCCCATCAGTTAGAATGGAGTTATGATAAGAGAAACGCCATTGATCCAGAAAGAATTCTTGGGAAGGCGGATGTAGGGGATTTAGTGAAGGGCGGCATTGCCAGTGCTCAAGGAGCTATTGTAGAGGTAAGTTCGCAAAAAGTCCAGCAGACTTCGCCTTCCATAACGAATCATATAGCGACAAAATACACAGTCAAACAAGGCGATACATTGTCATCCATTGCTCAAAAAAATAATGTAACAGTTACAAGAATAAAAGAAATCAATCGGTTAACAACCGATTTGATTCAACCCAATCAAATCCTGACCATTCGATAAATGGTATGAATCCGTGTAAGTAGTTGCTTCACGGGTATTTTTTTTGCCTTTTACCATACAAAAAAATGATTCAACATTTTTTACTTAACAAAACTACTACTTTTAAGTATAATAAAGTTGTAAATTTATATCGATCTATCTTCGGGGCAGGGTGAAATTCCCGATCGGCGGTATTAGAGTTCGACTCTTGAGCCCGCGAGCCGCAAGGCAGGATTTGGTGAGATTCCAAAGCCGACAGTATAGTCTGGATGGGAGAAGATGGAGGTTCTGCGAGCGTCTCAAAATTTTATAGTTTTGAACGTTTATTAAGCATGCCTTGTTAACTCCCTCAAGTTTTTTCTTGAGGGAGTTTTATTATAAGGTGATGATGGCTGAACCTCTCTTCCTAAACGTGATGGATCAAAAAAGGAGAGAGGAAAATGAAGAAAAAGAAGAACACAAAGGTAAAAGCAATGGTATCGATTGGAATGCTCAGTAGTATCGCGTATCTGCTCATGTTGTTAAATTTCCCGTTACCGCTTTTTCCGAATTTTTTGTTTGTCGATTTCAGTGATATTCCGGCACTGATTGCCACATTAATTTTTGGCCCTGTGGCGGGAATTTTAGTTGAATTTTTCAAGAATATACTGAATTACATTGCAACAGGAAGCCAGACAGGAATTCCGGTTGGGCATATAGCCAACTTTTTAGCGGGTATTCTGTTTATATTACCAACCTATTTTGTCTATAACAAACTTAAAACAAGGAAGGGTATGACACTTGCATTAATTGCAGGTACAGTGATTATGGCAATCATGATGAGTATTTTAAATTACCTCATTATCTTGCCTGCCTACACAGCACTATTAAACTATCCGGATATGCGAAATTATGTGGTGCCGGCTATTCTTCCTTTTAATATCTTAAAAGGTGTAATGATGTCTATTATATTTATGCTCCTATTTATAAGGATGCAGTCTTGGATTCAAAAATTATCGCCTGTAAAAAACGCATAAAGGTTTAAGGGCAGCCATTTAACTTGGCTGTCTTTTGTTTTGTAGACAAATAAAAAACCCTCACCATAAATGGTGAGGAGTAGTAGCTTTATCAATATCTTTTACTTATTCAAATTTAGTTGCATCGCCATCGAATGGTTCGTCAGCAACCTTAATAGAATCAGTTGGGCAACCTTCAAAAGCGTCCATCATATCATCGATTAATACATCTGGAATTTCAACAATACCTTCGTTATCGTCAAGAGTTACAAATGCAATCCCCTCATCATCATAATCATAGATATCTGGAGCAGCTGCGCCACAAGCACCACATGCGATGCAGGTTTCCTTGTCTACAATTGTATACTTTGCCATGAAAAAAACCTCCCAGTTAAATAACAAAAATTGTCTTACCTATTTTCCAAACATGAATTGGAAAACAAATTTCACATTTCTATTGTAAAACTGTATCGACAACTTTTCAATAGAAAAATACATTTATCCCAGTTACGGTTTATTTTGGTCACTTCTACAATTTTGAACAACAAGAAAACGTTTTTCATGGTAGAATAAAGAGGAATTTGGGGAATATTGTCGGAAAGGATGTGTATGCGTTGAACCAATGTAAATCAGTTATACTAGATTGTCTAAAAAGATTGAATAATGAAAGGACGGTTTATTCCATCTTTCATCTGTTTAATGGAAAAAAGTCAGCGCAAACCATTCAAGACGCACATTTATTTAGGCTAAAGAAGTATTTTGGGATCTTCGAAACGATAACTAGGGATGAGTTTGATTCCTTTATACAAGTAATGGAAGAAGAACGATTGATAACAACTTGCGGTGAACAAAAATATCTTCCTTCACAAATTGGAGAGGGGATTTTAGAAAGCTTTTCAGGACTAAAATATATAAATGGATGGACATATCAAAAGATTAGCTCTGTTTTTTGGGAGCGGCTTTCCTTATTTGTTCAAGTTGCTTCCCATTTTGCTTATGGAGAAACCAGATATATTCCGATCCAAAAAAATAAGGACGTTCAAGACTGGCTTAAAAAAGTTGTACATCAAGTTCAAGTCTCAAGACATGAACTTGGAACGGAACTTTATTCTGAAATTAACAGCTGTTTCGAAGGGGTTGGTGAGATGAACCCTTCTTTAATGGTATTTCGTCTAACCGGATTCGGGCAGATTGGATTGACATCTCTGCAAGCAGCGAAACGAGTAAATCTAGACCCGCTGGACTACCATCTTGATTTCTTAAATATTCTACATTTCATGATTCAAAAAATCTCAAGTGATCTATTATCTTTTCCGTTGCTAGCTTTTCTTTTGCATGGTTTGGATCAGGACAATGATATGACTCAATCCACAAGGAAAACTTGGAATTTATTAAAATCAGGCTATTCAATTGAAATGATTGCGGCGGAACGTCATTTAAAAATGAGTACAATTGAAGACCATCTTGTAGAAATTGCCCTGCATAGAGATGATTTTTCGATTGAGGACTATGTTCATAAAGAATTACAGGAAATGATTATAGAGCAGGCGAAGCGTTTAACCACAAAACAGCTCAAGTATATTAAGGACCAGGTTAAAATAGCTAGTTACTTTCAAATCAGATTAGTTTTGGCGAAGTATGGTGTTCAATAATGGATTTAGAAACAATATTAAAAACGGAATTTGGCTATTCTACCTTTAAACCGGGACAAAAGGAGGTTATTACCTCTATTCTTTCCGGACAGCATACGTTGGCAATGCTCCCTACCGGAACTGGTAAAACATTATGTTACCATCTCCCAGGCTATGTCCTAACTGGACACATTTTAATCATTTCTCCACTTCTATCACTAATGCTTGATCAGGTTGAGCAGTTTAAACGGTTTGGTGAAAAAAGAGTAGTGGCGCTAAATTCATTTCTGTCTATAGATGAGAAAAATAGAGTTCTTCATCATATAAATGAGTATAAGTATATATTTATTTCACCTGAGATGCTAACCATTCCCTACATCATTCATAAGCTTCAAAAGCTAGCCATAGATTTATTTGTAGTCGATGAGGCCCATTGCATCTCACAATGGGGATATGACTTTCGTCCAGATTACTCCAAACTTGGAGTGATCCGCAGGCAACTCGGTAGTCCATTAACACTTGCTCTTACCGCTACTGCAACTGACAAAGTACGGGAGGATATTATTCAGTCTTTGGACCTTAAACAGGTTTCAAAGGTTATTTCATCCATTGATCGTCCTAATATTGGATTATATTTGGAAGAAGTAACAGGATACCAAGAAAAGGAGCAGCGAATTTTAGAGTTGGTGTCTAAGCTACCGAAGCCGGGCATTATTTATTTTTCCAGTAAAAAAACAGCTGAATCCATGGCAACCCTATTGACCGATCAGAGAATATGCGAAGCAAGTCCTTATCATAGCGGTCTTGACCAGAATACCCGAGTATTAATTCAACAGCAATTTATTCATGATCAGCTTGATGTTATTTGTGCTACAAGTGCGTTTGGAATGGGCGTTAATAAGGAAAATATTCGATTTATTATCCATTTCCACATGCCGATGACATTAGAGTCATATTTACAAGAAATCGGAAGAGCAGGACGTGACGGTAAACCGAGTATCGCGATTTTGTTATATACACCAGGGGATGAACAGATCCCTCTTCAATTGGTGGAAGGAGAACTGCCATCTCCGCAGCAAATTGATTGGCTTTTTAGGGAAATTTCTAAAGTGGACGGTTCTGAGCTACATGCTCATTTAAAGGAACTTGGGGGATTTACGGAAGTACAATGGAGAATTATGGAGGGTTTCTTTAACGAATCTTCATTGGAAGAATCAAATGATCGCTTAAAAGAGAAAATATTGAAGTTTGTTTATGAGCGATTGGCTGTTAAAAAGGACCAAATATTCTATATGAAAAATTGGATCTTGGCAAAACGATGCAGAAGAGAACTCATATTGGAATTCTTCGATGAAATAGTGGAGGAAAAGGTAACGCCTTGCTGTGATTATTGTGGGCTGGAACTTATGGATTATCAAGCGATGAACCACAATATGAAGGAAAGAAAAGTAGCAGAAACATGGAAAGAATATCTTGCAAAATTATTAATTAATAGTGGGTAAAACAAATGAAAACGAAATATAATGAACTAATTTCAGGTTTAACGGATCGGGAACTGCTTTTTCATCTCTATCTGACACAGATCATTCTGTTGATTGCTTCGTTCATTTTGGGGTGGCTCTTTTATGATCATTTCTCCTATTTTAATCAGTTTCGCATACATGACAGTAAAATTATAACGATAGGTTTGTCTCTCGGAATTGTGGTTGTCATGATAGATGCGGTTCTAATGAAATGGTTACCTGCTTCTTATTATGATGATGGGGGATTAAACGAACGAATTTTTAAAAATCGAAATGTATTTCACATTCTCTTTATCGCCTTTTTTGTTGCATTTAGTGAGGAATTATTGTTTCGAGGAATCATTCAAACGAAAGTGGGACTTATTTGGGCAAGTTTCATTTTTGCCATCATACACTATCGGTATCTATTTAATTGGTTTTTATTTGTTAATATCGTTTCACTAAGCCTATTGATTGGCTTCGTGTACGAGTGGACTAATAATTTAGCTGTTACAATCGTTATGCATTTTATTATTGATTTTTTATTAGGGGTCTATATAAAGTTCAGATCTAGGAAATGATTTTTGTGATAAAGGAGTTGGGGTTTATGAATAAAGAAGATCAATATAGAGATCAAGCAGAAAGCTTAAGACAAAAAGTGAAAGAATTAAATGGCAATACTAATCATACAGTTGAAAATATGGACCCGCTGCCTCCAAGGGAACAGCTGCATCGCAATAAGAAAAAGAAAATGAAATGGAAAGTTAAATATCCAGTGATCAGGTTACTAGTGTTATTCTTTTTTCTCCTTCCTGTCATTATTTTCAGTGTTATTTTCTATCGGGATGGACATAAAATTTCAAATGCGGTTAAAACATCAGGGGAACATGTTGGATATGAAACGGTGAATTTGGAAACTACCAAAGAAAAAAAGATAAAAGATCAAAGAAAAACAGAAAACACCCCAGTTGGTAAAGAGGATGAGAACAGTCAAATCCAATCAGAAACAGCGCCACCAAATACCGGAGAGGTTTCCAATCAAGGTGGGGCTAATTTCGGCGGTTCGGACAAAAATAGTACACCACAAAAGGTAGTTGTAAAGCCTCAACCAAAACCAGCTCCACAACAAACAAGTAAAGTTGTATACCATACCGTAAGGGCAAAAGAAACTTTATTTGGTATTGCCATGAAATATTATCGATCACAAACTGGGATGGACATCATTAAGCGAGCCAACCAACTTCAAGGCGACCAATTAACAGAAGGGCAAGTCTTGAAAATTCCGCTCAACCAATAACCAAAACCGATTAAATAATCGGTTTTTTTTATACATAAAAAGGGAGACAAGCTCATAAGTATGTAGGGAGAAATGGAGGGATAGTGATGGATTCTCCGATTCAATCTTTGGAATATACAGATGAAGCTACAAAGCAAATGCTCGAGAATGTTAGGAAACGGAAGGATAAATTTGATAAGGCGGAAAAAAAACATTTTATTTCAATATATGCCACTTTGTTATTGGCACTTATTTATTTCGTGTATTTTTATTTTACAATAGCCAAGTATTATTCCTACTCATTCATGGCCATGTTCACAGCTTCGGTGAATGATCAGGTGAATATAGTATTATTAGCTCTTACAATTATTGGATACGGTTCTATGAATGTATTGAAACAGCAAAAGGAAAAGAAAGAAAAAGAATACCAAGAACTCCGCTGTGAAATTGTAGATCGGAGTAAAGACTTATGGAAAAAAGAAGAACAGTGGAATAATAGGCACATTGTCTTTGATGTGATGAAAAAAGCCTATGATATTAACCTGTACCATGAAAAAAAATAAGAAGCAGGTCCAACTGCTTCCTAGTTAAAATATTTTCTTTTTTCCCTTTTCATCCTTTAAGATTTCAACTGCTTCACGGAACCGTTGGGAGTGAATGATTTCTCTTTCCCTCAAAAACCTGAGACCATCATTCAAATCTGGATCGTCACTCATATTGATAATCCATTGGTAGGTGGCTCGGGCTTTTTCTTCCGCCGCAATATCTTCATAAAGGTCAGCGATTGGGTCTCCTTTTGCTTGGATATAGGTTGCCGTAAAAGGGACACCTGCTGCATTATGATAAAAAAGGGCACTATCATGATCCGCGTAATGCTCTGAAAGCCCTGCCGCTTTTAATTGCTCAGGAGTGGCATCTTTGGTTAATTTATACACCATAGTGGCAATCATCTCCAGATGAGCGAATTCTTCTGTTCCAATATCCGTGAGAAGGCCAATTACTTTATCGGGAATCGTGTAACGTTGATTTAAATATCTTAGGGCAGCAGCAAGTTCCCCGTCAGCACCGCCGTATTGTTCAATTAAAAATTTTGCTAACATGGGATTACATGTACTAACGCGAACCGGATATTGTAATTTTTTCTCATAAATCCACATGTAACACGATCCCTCCTTCTATTAAACTTGCCAAGGCCATGGACTATCGTCCCAATTCCAAGGATAATTAGAATAACTATTGCCAAATTGTTGTAGTGGTCCAAATTGACTTTCAAATTGTTTTTTTAATCTTTTTCTTTCCTTTGCATAATGATTGAATTGATTTATTGCTTCCATATCATCATTATGGGTATCTAAATAAAGGGTCAGTTCAACCAAAACAAAATCTACTGCCTGGAGTTGTTCCATAAGTTGATAATATTCAGCGGGAACCTGCTTCATGTTGACGGCCCCCTTTTTCCTTTCTCATAAGGACTGTACCACGGATCATAAAAATCCTTCCACAGGGTCCCAGCCTTCAGAGCTTCCATAGGTGAAAACTGCTCCAAATTGGGTGGTTGGAAACCAATATATAAATGTGGTGGTGTAGAATAGGCTTTTTCAAGAATGGGTTTACAAGGATCAAATGGACTTGCGTACGGATGATAGCTTTTAAGATGAGTATTCATACCATACCTCCTTATTCATCATCAATTAATCATATGAAAAATTTTTCGTCACATGACATAAATCTTTAATATATTAGAGGTTTTTTGCCCCAGATATAGAAGTATAATAAAGGTGAAGTAATTTACATTGAGGTGATGGGTATGTTTGTAAAGAATATCATGATTCCAAAACAGGAATGTGTGACCGCACTAGAATCAGAAACCTTAGCTTCTGCACTTGAAAGGCTTGAAGCCCACAAGATTGATGGATTACCGGTTTTGAGTGGCAACCTTTACGCCGGGGTTATTACCAGATATAGTATTTATGAAAATTATTTTCTTTCAAATCAACCAAAAGAGGAATATTTAGCTTCAACCTTAGTTAAAGATCTTGCTAAATATCAAGATAGGTATTTAAAGGGTGCAGAACTATTTGAAAAAACTTTGCTAGACTTGAAGGATTTTCCTCTGTTAGCTGTAGTAAATGATAATCTTGAATTTCTTGGAGCCGTTACAAGGGCAGATGTTTTAAGCTCTTTTGAAAGCGCTTTTGGAGTCAATCGTCCAGGTGTGAGAATCGCTTTTACTTCTGTCGAAACAGAGGGCAGAATTGCAAGGTTAGCTGAAATTGCCCATCATTTTCATGAGCATATTATTTCACTAGTTACCTTTGATGAAACTGATAAACTTGTCAGAAGAATCGTGATGAAAATTGAGAAGAAAGATAATATTGATAAATTTATTAAAAAACTGGAGGAACATGGATTCCGGATTTTGAGTATTAAAGAAGTATAATACTTTGAAAAATATGAAAAGAATGTAAATCCCTCTCATACATTTGGTTATGGGAGGGATTTTGATGTTTTTAAGGCTTATTAGACTTTTAGGAGTTTTTATTTGCGGCTATTTAGTCATTAAATGGATTACTGTTCAGCATCCGTTTATACTGGGGGACTTTTTTATCGAACTGGTCATTCATCCTCTTGAGTTTTTTGCTGCTACATTGGCCTTTTTTCTTGGAGTAATTTTTACTGGGAGAGTTTTTAGAGATCTTATACATACTTTGGGAAAGATATTCAGTAAGCAAAAGGAGCAAAAGTGGTATTTTTTGTTCAATTCGATAGGTTGTCTTGTTGTTTTTTTCTTTTTATTTCAGTTGGGATGGGAACATTCTCTCTTAATCTTGTGTGTTAGTGTCATTTACAGTGTAGCATCAATTAACATGTAAGACATTCACAATATACGCCCCGATGCATACTCTAGAAACAAGAGTTAGGTCACGGCAGGGGGCTAAATCATGCGCTTGGAACGCTTAGCAGCAAATAAAATTAAAATTTTTTTAACCTCTGATGATTTGTTTGAAAGAGGATTATCCAATGAGGAAATATGGAAAGATTCAGGTAAATGGAATCAGCTCTTTCATGATTTACTTGAAGAGGCAAGTGTAGAATTTGATGTTGATATAAGGGGTTCTGTAGCGGTGGAAATTTTCTCCCTCCATGCACAAGGGTTGATAATGATTATTACGGTTGATGATGTTAAAGAAGATGAAGAAATATTAGCAGATGGATTTATAGAGATGCAGGTTAGAGTGGGGGGATTCGAGGATCTTTTATATGAATTTGAGGAATTTGAGGACATTATTAACCTTTCAAAAAGACTGGCTTCACTGAATATTTTTGGTGGAAGTTTATATAGAATGAATAATCAATATTTTCTATTGCTCGATAAAGAAGCGGGGTCAAGAGAAATTACGGCACCCTTATTAGCCGAATTCGGAAATGCGTCTATTCAGAGTCCTTATATTTTGGCGGAATACGGAAACAGGATTTTGGAGAAAAATGCAATCGAGACCATAATGCATTATTTTAAATAAGGGTATAATAATGCAGCTATATGAAGGTGGCGGTATGACTATTATCAGCTGGAATACGGAATAAAAATTTAACGTTGCCATCATGCGTGGTAACGTTTACATATACACGGTATTAAACAAAAAAAGTATATATATTAATTATTTGCATTACTCATGTAAAGGTGTATACTTGTGACTGAAAGCGCGGACAACATTCGTAAAAGTGATTTCTTAGGAGGTTTACAAATGGCAGCCGAAAAAGATACTGAAAAGACTAATCAAGAGGGCAAACATAATGTGTTAAAATCTACACAGACAGTTATTCATAAAGCCCTTGATAGATTAGGATATCCTGAAGAGGTTTACGAGCTCTTAAAAGAGCCATTACGTATGATGACTGTTAAAATTCCCGTCAGAATGGATGACGGTTCAGTTAAAATATTTACCGGTTATCGCGCACAGCATAATGACGCAGTCGGTCCAACAAAAGGTGGAATTCGCTTTCATCCCGGTGTTACAGAGACTGAAGTGAAGGCTCTTTCAATTTGGATGAGCTTAAAATGCGGAATCGTTGATCTTCCATATGGTGGCGGTAAAGGCGGAATCGTCTGTGATCCACGCGACATGTCTTTTAGGGAACTTGAAAGATTGAGCCGTGGATATGTACGGGCTATCAGTCAAATTGTAGGACCTACAAAGGATATTCCTGCTCCCGATGTATTTACTAATTCGCAAATTATGGCTTGGATGATGGATGAATACAGCCGAATTGACGAATTTAATTCCCCTGGGTTTATTACAGGGAAACCATTGGTACTTGGAGGTTCACATGGCCGTGATTCAGCCACTGCGAAAGGTGTAACGATTTGTATTCGGGAGGCTGCGAAAAAGAAGGGCATTTCAATTGAAGGAGCAAGGGTTGTTATTCAGGGCTTCGGAAATGCCGGAAGCTACCTATCGAAATTTATGCATGATGCAGGGGCGAAAGTAATCGGCATTTCCGATGCTTATGGCGCACTATATGATCCAAATGGCCTTGATATTGATTATTTATTAGACCGGCGTGACAGCTTTGGAACTGTTACAAAACTCTTTAACAATACCATTACAAATAAAGAATTACTTGAACTTGAATGCGATATTCTTGTACCGGCTGCAATCGAAAATCAGATTACAGAGGAAAATGCCCATAATATCCGTGCCAGCATTGTGGTTGAAGCTGCAAATGGTCCGACTACATTAGAAGCTACGGAAATTCTTACAGAACGTGGAATTTTATTAGTACCGGATGTTCTTGCCTCAGCGGGTGGCGTTACCGTTTCTTATTTTGAATGGGTTCAAAATAATCAGGGATATTATTGGACAGAAGAAGAAGTTGAAGAGAAACTGGAAAAAGTCATGGTTAAATCCTTCAACAATATATATGATACAGCTGAGACCCGTCGTGTCGACATGCGTTTGGCTGCATATATGGTTGGGGTTAGGAAAATGGCTGAAGCAAGCCGTTTTAGAGGCTGGATTTAATATTGAAATATCAAAACAAAACTCCTATCATTAACAGATGGGAGTTTTTTTATTATAATGTAATAGATTTTATTTGGATGAAAGGGAGTAACGGACTTGCAAAATGAAGAGATCATCATCGTCGGTGGGGGACCATGCGGTTTGGCAGCAGCAATTGCGCTGCAAGAAATCGGAAAAAAGCCGCTAATTATTGAGAAAGGCAATATTGTAAACTCCATTTATCATTATCCAACACATCAAACCTTTTTTAGTACCAGTGAAAAATTAGAGATTGCTGATGTTCCGTTTTTAACCGAAAATTATAAGCCTAAAAGAAATCAGGCTCTTGTCTATTATCGGGAAGTGGCAATGAGAAAGGGCCTGCGCATCAATGCCTTTGAGCATGTGGTTGAGGTAACAAAACAGGATGATCTATTTATGGTAAAGACCGATAAAAATGATTACCAATCACGTTATGTTGTAATTGCCACGGGCTATTACGACCATCCAAATTATATGAACGTTCCAGGGGAAGAATTATCAAAGGTGTCCCATTACTTTAAAGAGGCTCACCCTTATTTTGATAAGGATGTTTGCGTTATTGGCGGGAAAAACTCCAGTGTCGATGCAGCCATAGAACTTGTTAAAGCAAAAGCAAGAGTCACGGTTATTTATAGAGGTTCACAGTATTCACAAAGTATTAAACCATGGATTCTTCCGGAATTTGAGGCATTAGTACGAGACGGAGTAGTAAACATGGAATTTAACTCCATTGTGAAAGAAATTACTGAGGATCAAGTCATTTATCTGAAAAATGGAGTCCAAAAAGAGATAAAAAATGATTTTGTCTTTGCGATGACAGGCTATCATCCTGATCATCAATTTTTACAAATGATGGGGGTTACCATAGACCCTGAAACGGGAAGACCTTCGTTTCACCCTGAAACATATGAAACGAACATAGAGGGGATTTTTATTGCTGGGGTTATTGCAGCAGGAAATAATGCGAATGAGATATTTATTGAAAACGGGAGATTTCACGGTTTTCATATTGCAAATGCAATATTTGAAAAAGAGAAAAGAGGGTAAATTGGAATGAAAAAGGTTGTATTGTTAACTACAGGAGGAACGATTGCCAGTAAACCAAATAAGGAATCAGGAAAATTAGCTTCAGGCGCATTAACAGGTGAAGAGCTGGCATCTATGTGTAATTTACCTACAGACATTGAAGTCATTGTGGAATCCGTTTTTCAAAAAGCGAGTATTCATATTACATTTGATGACTTAGTCGTATTAAAAAATAAAATTGACGGTTATTTTAAGGATGAACAAGTTTCGGGTGTTGTCGTTACCCATGGTACAGATACAATGGAAGAAACGGCATATTTTCTTGATTTAACAATTAAAGACAGCAGGCCGGTAATTGTAACAGGATCACAACGTTCAATAGATGATCTTGGTAGCGATGTTTATATAAATTTGCGACATGCCATTTATTCTGCTTGTTCAAACGATTTACATAACGTTGGAACCGTTGTTGTTTTTAACGAGCGAATTTTTGCAGCAAGGTATGTAAAAAAAGAACATGCTTCAAATATCCAAGGTTTTAATGTCTTTGGATTTGGATATCTGGGGATTATTGATAATGATGAAGTTCACGTTTTTCAAAAGCCTGTGAAAAGAGAATATTTTGAGATTAATTCATCTATTCCACAAGTTGAAATCATAAAATGTTACATCGGGGCAGATGGAAAGTTTATAAAAGTAGCCAGAGAAGCAGGTGTAAAAGGAATTGTTCTTGAGGGAGTAGGACGAGGCCAGGTTGCTCCAGAGATGATGGAAGAGATTGAAAAGTCGATTTCAGAAGGTATTAAGATTGTGATCACTACCAGTGCCGAGGAAGGCTCAGTCTATACAACATATGATTATGAAGGAAGCGCCTATGATTTGTATAAAAAAGGCGTTATTCTTGGAAGTGATAATGATTCTAAAAAAGCAAGAATCAAATTAGCGGTTGCTCTTGCCAGCAATTTAGAACACATTCATTTTTGATATTGGTAAAATAATCCAAAAAGTAGAGTGGAAATAAAAACTTTCATTTCATTATGGTTCCATCCATGTTACGATTAAGAAAATGGGTTTGAAAAGAGGTTCATCATGCTGGGATTATTATCTGCCGGGATTGCTCCTGGTTTGGCCTTGCTTTTGTTTTTTTATTTAAAAGATGAATATGAATCAGAACCGATTTCGTTTGTACTGCGGACTTTTTTGTATGGAGCTTTGCTGGTGTTCCCGATTATGTTTATCCAGCATGTGATCCAAACTGAGAATTTAATTCACTCTAATTTATTAGATGCCTTTTTAAGTACGAGTCTTCTTGAAGAGTTTTTCAAATGGTTCATCCTCTATTATGCTGTTTACCAACATGTGGAGTTCGACGAACCGTTTGATGGAATTGTGTACGGGGTTGCAGTTTCACTTGGTTTTGCTACAGTTGAAAATATATATTACCTCATTGCTAATGGAATTGAACATGCAATGACACGGGCACTTTTACCAGTGTCAAGTCATGCGTTGTTCGGTGTCATTATGGGCTTTTACTTTGGGAAAACAAAATTTATGGAAGGTAATAAAACTAAATGGCTAATGCTTTCACTTTTCTTGCCATTTATCCTCCATGGTTTTTATGATTTCATTTTGCTGACACAAAAACATTGGTTAATCATGATATTCCCGTTTATGATTTTCCTTTGGTGGTTTGGCTTAACAAAAGTAAAAACTGCAAGGATCCTAAGTGCCAATCATATGAAAAAACAATATTCTATGCAAAAAACTCTACATTCCTAAATATGTAGAGTTTTTTTATTGGAATAAAAATACTGGAACAGCAAAAAATAGGGTTACTGTAAAAAGATTTACAATGGGGGTTATTATTCCATGCCAATCAAAAAATTTCTATCAAAAGGACTTCTGTTGACGATTATTTTAGTAATGCCACTTTCCTGTGTAGATTCAAAGGTGGCACATGCCTTTACCAGACAGGTGATTCAAAAAGGTGCAGTAGGTGATGATGTGATTGAACTTCAGGCTAGGCTGCAATATACAGGTTTTTATCATGGGAAGATTGACGGTGTGTTTGATTGGAGTACTTATTGGGCACTGCGAAACTTTCAATATAAATTTGGCTTGCCAACTGATGGGATCGCAGGTGCAACCACAAAGGCTAAACTGGTTAAAGCAAGTAAGTACGATAAGCAATTTGTCAAACAACAAATACAGTCAGGAAAAAAATTCACCTATTATGGTGGAGTCGATCCGAAGAAACAAACCGCTGCATCAAAGAGTAAAGCGCCTGTAAAAAAAACATCTGCCCCTAAAAAAACAGCAGCGAGTAAACCAACAGCTTCCAACGTCCCTAAAGGGTTTTCGCAAAATGATATAAGATTATTGGCGAATGCAGTACATGGTGAATCCCGTGGTGAGCCGTATGTAGGTCAGGTGGCGGTTGCAGCAGTTATTATAAATCGTATTAATAGTGCATCGTTTCCAAATACAGTTTCAGGCGTTATCTTTGAGCCGGGAGCATTTACGGCAGTTGCGGATGGACAAATTTGGCTCACGCCAAATGAAACATCGAAAAAAGCAGTATTGGACGCACTCAACGGTTGGGATCCAACAGGCGAGGCACTATATTATTTTAATCCTGCGACAGCGACCAGCTCCTGGATTTGGGGTCGTCCGCAAATTAAACGGATTGGGAAACATATTTTCTGTAAGTAGAGGTGAATGAAGCGTGATTAGAGGAATATTAATTGGAATCTTAGCCATTGGTGTGGCTGGAACAGCCTATTGGGGTTACCAGGAACACCAGGAAAAAAATGCAGTTCTTTTAAATGCTGAAAATAACTATCAACGGGCCTTTCATAATCTATCATACAGAATGGATTTATTGCATGATAAAATCGGTACAACTCTCGCAATGAATTCGAGAAATTCACTTTCCCCTTCCTTAGTGGAAGTATGGCGCCTGACTTCTCAAGCACATGGTGATGTTGGGCAATTGCCCCTGACATTACTGCCATTCAATAAGACAGAGGAGTTTTTGGCTAACATTGGGAATTTTAGTTATCGTACAGCTGTCAGAGACCTTGATAAAGAACCACTTACAAAAGAGGAGTATAAAACCTTAAATACTTTATATCAACAGTCTGGAGAAATTCAGAGTGAACTGCGGAAAGTTCAAAGCATGGTACTGAAAAATAATTTGCGTTGGATGGACGTAGAATTAGCATTGGCATCTGGTAAAGAAACAACGGATAATACTATCATCGATGGTTTTAAAACCGTTGAAAAAACGGTAACAGGCTATAATGAATCTGATAACGGGACTACCTTTGCAAATTTTCAAAAGAAGGATGAGAATTATAAAAAGATAAAAGGAAAGAAAATTTCAAAACAAGATGCCGTGCAAATTGCCCGAAAATATATGAATATAAACGGAAAAGTAAATATAAAAGTTACCGAAAACGGGAAAGGTTCGGATTACGGATTTTACAGTGTTGCGGTGAAAAGTGGTCAAACTGGTCAAGAAGCAAGTATGGATCTTACCAAAAAAGCGGGCCACCCAATTTGGTTTATTAATAACCGTGATGTGAAGAAACAAGTAATTAGTTTAAACGACGCGAATAATCGGGCGTTGGCATTCCTTAAGGAAAATGGCTTCAAGGATTTAGAAACTTTTGAAAGTACACAATATGATAGTATTGGTGTATTTAATTTTGTGACCAATATCAACGGAATCAGGATCTATCCTGAATCTATTAAAGTAAAAGTTGCCTTGGATAATGGTGATATTGTTGGTGTGTCAGCAGAAGAATACTTAAAATCATTTCAAACAAGGAACTTCGGGAAGCCAGCCATTACCCTGGAACAAGCAAGGGCGAAAATAAATCCGAATTTGAAGGTAATGGAAGATCGGCAAGCAGTGATTGTCAACGATCTTAATGAAGAGGTCCTCTGTTATGAATTCCTTGGAACGATCGGTGATGACACCTATCGTATATTTATAAATGCCCAGAATGGAATAGAAGAGGAAGTAGAGAAATTGAAAAATGCAGAAGCTATATATGAAAATGTTCTATGAGGGAAAAGCGTTTGCTTTTCCTTTCTTTTTTGATGGCTCTGTTAAACTTGGCTGTTGATTTGCGCTCCAGGTGCAAGCGGTTCGTGGGGGTTTCGGCGAGCCTCCTCGGCGCTTGCGCCTGCGGGTTCTCTCCAGAACCGTACTCCCACAGGACGTTGATTTTCTTCCTAGAATTCGCCCACGCACGAAGGAAATGCGTTAGCATTTTCGAGGAGTCTTCGCACCTTCCGCTCCAATCAACAGAGTGTAAAGAACCAACACTGGTCTTTAACACAGCCTTTTTCTAAATATACCTTAGGGAATAAAACATTTTCATTGCTCCAATAATAGGTAAAAAATCGGTTGGAGGAAAAATGTTGAAAAAGGCAGAAGCAATTTTAATAAAAGTCATCCTTGTACAGTTTCTTTTTTTATTCTTATCTCAATTTATCTTTCATCAATTAGATGTGATGCCTGAGTTAAAACAAATTACCAAATATGAGGGAGTTAGTAAAACTAAATTTACAGATATTTTACAAACCCTAAAAGGTAAATAATAAAAGACATCGCTTTAATTTTGTAAAGAAAAAAAGGAGTATCATGCAATCTTGTGGTAAAATAGAAAAAGGACAACCTTGTGTAAAACAGGAAGTATTTAGGAGGAATTATGAATAAGAAAATTTCGATTGCGATTGATGGGCCTGCTGCAGCCGGAAAAAGTACCGTTGCAAAAATTGTTGCCGAAAAATTATCGTATATCTATATAGATACAGGTGCAATGTATCGGGCATTGACATTTAAGGCAATTGCTAACCAACTTAATCTGGAAGACCATGAAGCAATGATAGATTGCTTGCTGGATACAGAAATTGAACTTCAACCTTCCGAAAATGGGCAATTGGTGTTCTTAGATCAGAAGAATGTAACAAAAGAGATAAGAACTGCAGAAGTAACCAATTCTGTTTCCATTGTATCAAAGCATCAAAAGGTACGAGAGGAAATGGTAAAAAGACAACAGGCATTTGCAAAAAATGGCGGCGTTGTTATGGATGGACGGGATATCGGTACGCATGTTCTACCAAATGCGGAAGCGAAATTCTTCCTGCTTGCTAGTGTGGAAGAACGAGCAGTACGTCGGCATAATGAGAACATAGAAAAAGGATTCCCATCTGATCTTGAAAAATTAAAAGAGGAAATAGCCCGTAGGGACAAAATAGACTCAGAAAGAGAAGTAGCTCCATTAAGAAAAGCTGACGACGCAATTGAAATCGACACCACCTCTTTGACCATTCACGAAGTAGTCGAGAAAATAATGGCACTTGTGTCTGAAAGGGTTGGATGATGGTGACGTTTTATGCTTTTGCTAGAGGAGTTGTGAACTCCATTTTTAAACCTTGGTATCGAATACAAGTAATCGGGGCAGAAAATTTCCCAAAAGATGGTGGAGTGATGTTATGCTCTAACCATATCCATAATTTTGATCCTATTGTTGTTGGGATTTCGGCTCCAAGACCTGTTCATTTCATGGCAAAGGAAGAAATATTTAAAGTTCCTGTATTGGGTGAAATTGTCAGAAAATGTAATGCTTTCCCTGTTAAGCGAGGAATGAGTGACAGAGAAGCATTACGAAAAGGTATAGGAGTTTTAAAAGAAGGAAATGTATTAGGACTTTTCCCTGAGGGAACCAGAAGTAAAACAGGAGATTTAGGAAAAGGCTTGGCAGGAGCAGGGTTCTTTGCTCTTAGGTCGGATTGCTTAGTTGTTCCTTGTGCTGTGATTGGACCATATAAAAGCTTACATAAATTAAAGGTGGTTTTTGGGCAACCCATTCAATTAGATGAATTAAGAAAATCTAAAGCCTCTGCTGAAATAGTTACCGAATTAATTATGTCAGAAATTCATAAACTTATTAAAGAACATCAATAGGTTCTGCTTGACAAAATAGAGCATTTGTAAGAAGTTAATAATTGAGATTCTTTTTTTGAATATTCTTTAGTTTTTATGAATCCGTTTAGGATCATATATAGTTTAGTTTCTGCAGTTATGGATGAAGGAGGATTACATATGTCTGAAGAGTTAAATCAAGTGGAAGTAAGAAATTTTGAGGTAGGAGACAAGGTCTCCGGGCAAGTGACAAAAGTGGAAGAAAAACAGGTTCTTGTTGATATTAGAGACAGTAAACTTGATGGAATTATTCCAATTAGCGAGTTGTCCAGCCTCCATATTGAAAAAGCATCAGATGTTGTTGCTGAAGGTGACGAACTTGACCTAGAAGTTTTAAAGGTTGAAGAGGAAGCACTCATCCTTTCAAAAAGAAAAGTAGATGCTGAAAAAGCATGGGACAGCCTTGAAGAAAAATTCAATAACGGAGAAATCATTGAGACAGAAGTAAAAGATGTCGTCAAAGGTGGACTCGTTGTAGATCTTGGTGTCCGTGGATTTGTTCCGGCATCTCTAGTAGAAAATTACTTTGTTGAGGATTTCAGTGATTATAAAGGAAGACAGATGACTTTTAAAATTGTGGAACTTGATAAAGATAAGAATCGTCTAATTCTTTCTCATCGAGCTGTTTTAGAAGAAGAAAAGGTAAAACAAAAGCAAAATCGCCTTGACTCTATTGAGGTGGGGCAAGTGATTGAAGGTACTGTTCAAAGAATTACGGATTTTGGGGCATTCGTTGATATTGGTGGAATTGATGGACTTGTGCATATTTCACAATTATCCTATGAACACGTAGACAAACCAACGGATGTCGTTCAAGAAGGACAAAAAGTGCAAGTAAAAGTATTAAGCGTTGACCGCGACAATGAAAGAATTTCCCTTTCCATCAAAGAAACATTGCCTGGACCATGGTCCAATATTTCTGAGAAGGCTCCAAAAGGTTCTACATTAACTGGAAAGGTTAAACGATTAGTTTCATACGGAGCGTTTATTGAAGTATTTCCTGGTGTTGAAGGACTTGTGCATATTTCTCAAATTGCGCATAAACACATTGGAACTCCACATGAGGTATTAAAAGAAGGACAAGAAGTGTCTGTTAAAGTCCTTGATGTGAACGAAAATGAACAGCGTTTATCATTAAGTATTAAAGACCTGCTTGAAAAAGATGTGGAAGAAAAAATAGATTATGAACTTCCTGAAGAAACAAAAGGTTTTCAACTAGGGGAAGTTATTGGCGATAAATTAAAGAATTTAAGAAAATAATGGTGATGAACTTGTCTAGATCCGAACGTAAATGGGACCACATTCGTTTTGCTCTGGAAACCGGGCAACAACCTTCTTCTGCTTTTGATGACATAAAATTTGTTCATCAAAGCTTACCCAATATTAGTGTGTTCGATGTTCGATTAGACCAATCAATTGGCGAACTTTATTTAAGTTCGCCAATTTTTATCAATGCAATGACCGGTGGCGGTGGTGAAAAAACGTATCAAATAAATAAGGACCTCGCTAAAACGGCTAAAGAAACGGGTCTTGCCATGGCTGTCGGTTCTCAAATGGCTGCGGTTAAAAATAAAAATGAACGATATACGTTCGAAATAGTCAGAAAAGAGAACCCAAATGGAATCATTCTTGCCAACATTGGCAGTGAAGCAACGGGCGAAGAGGCACGAACAGTCATTGAAATGGTGCAAGCGAATGCCTTGCAAATACATTTAAATGTTATTCAGGAATTAGCAATGCCGGAAGGGGATCGAGATTTTAAAGGTGCTCTAAACCGGATTGAGACAATTGTCAATTCCGTAAACGTCCCTGTAATCGTTAAAGAGGTTGGATTTGGAATGTCTAAGGAAACTGCTGCTGCTTTATCATCCGTAGGTGTATCTATCGTGGATGTAGGTGGTTTTGGAGGCACCAATTTCGCCGAAATTGAAAATAAACGCAGGAATAAGGCACTCTCCTATTTTGCAAAATGGGGAATAACCACGCCTGTCTCAATTGTAGAGGCAATGGCTGGAGGTCCTTTATTTGTGATTGCATCAGGCGGCATTAAGGGTGCAGAAGACATTGTTAAGAGCATTGCTTTAGGTGCAGATGCCGTCGGAATGGCGGGCTATCTATTACGTATCCTAGTTGAAAAGGGACTGGAACATTTAATTGCCGAAATTGAGAACCTTCAACAAGAAGTGAAAATGATTATGACAGCGCTTGGGGCAAAACGAATGGCTGATTTAAAAAGAGTACCATTAGTTATCACTGGAGAAACGTATCAATGGTTAACTCAAAGAGGTATTGAAACTAGTTCCTATAGCAGACGCTCCATATAAAAGCTCCCGGAAAAAACCGGGAGCTTTTTTCGTTAATATTTATTGTCATTTAATCCTCTGGCTTCCTCAGGACTGGAAAGCTTCGTAGAACCGGGATAGTGTAATGCCTGATCACGATCAGACTCCACTTTTTTACTTTCTTTTAACTTTTTCTCTTGGCGGTCTTTTCCCATGCTTTTCGCACCTCCTTCTATTAAGATAAATCATCCCAAAAATATTATGCAGGCAAGTATGAAAGTACATAAAGAATAGCAATAATGTAAATAATAGGAGGTGTGTGGACCTTGGAGGGTACTCTATTTTATTTGATTTTTTGGATGCTTTGGGTGTATGTTACCTTTATCTTGAGTAAGCAAAATCCATATCGGTTTAAATTAGCTGCTATTGTTCTCGTCATTATTATTTTTTCCGATCGTTATTTGACAATAGGAAATGATAAAATTTACCTAGGTGGTTTGTTTTTATTATTATTTACCTATTTATTTTTAAGTTTCGAAAAAAAAGGTGCTATGCTCTATCTTTTCATTTGTTCACTTATTGTATCCATCGCGTATATTACTTTTCTCTTATTCGAAATTTTCGACCCGATTTGGCTTATATTTAAACGTGAGTGGATGATGGGTGCCGTAATTGGATACTTGGCCCTGCTTCTTCACAAAGACTTAAAGGGAAGATTATTAATGATTGCCTGTGGCACTATGCAGGGAGAATTTTTATACGCCTATTTCATTAGTAACTACCAATTTCCTTATTCAATAGGTGACCTGTCCTATCTGGATGTTTTTTCCTTAATTTCTGGAATACTGGTGGGATGGAAGATGCTCGAGTCTACCATAACCACTTTACAACACCATTTTCATTTTTTAGAAAAAGAAAGAAAGCTTTAATGATACTTTCCATTGCGGGAAAGGATTAACATTTGCTAAAATATATAAGTTAGGCCCTTCTAGGAATGGAAGGGTTTATTTCTTAGGGTATCTCTTATCTTTTGAAGAATCATGAAGCCAACTTGCATAAATAATAGAATAGAAAGGATGGCGATCATATGGTGAAACCGGTAATTGCCATTGTAGGCAGACCAAATGTGGGCAAGTCTACAATTTTTAATAGGATTGTTGGAGAAAGGGTATCCATTGTCGAGGATATTCCCGGCGTGACAAGGGATCGAATTTATAGCTCAGGTGAATGGCTGACACACGAATTTAACATAATTGACACGGGAGGAATTGATATTGGTGACGAGCCGTTCCTAGAACAAATTCGTCAACAGGCAGAAGTGGCGATTGATGAAGCCGATGTTATTATCTTTTTAACAAACGGAAGAGAAGGAGTCACGGCAGCTGATGAAGAAGTTGCCAAAATCCTTTACAAATCAAAGAAACCGATTGTTTTAGGGGTTAATAAGATTGATAATCCTGAGATGCGAGAGCAGTTATATGACTTTTATGCATTAGGCTTTGGTGAACCCTTCCCTGTTTCTGGTTCACACGGATTAGGATTAGGAGATCTTTTGGATGAAGCCGCGAAATTCTTTCCGAAAAATGAACAACTGGAATATGATGAAGATGTCATTAAGTTTTCTTTAATTGGGCGGCCGAATGTTGGAAAATCTTCCTTAGTCAATGCGATACTTGGAGAAGATCGTGTCATTGTCAGTAATATAGCTGGGACAACCCGTGATGCAGTGGATTCACCCTATACGTATAATGATCAAAAATATGTGATCATCGATACGGCAGGTATTAGAAAAAAAGGAAAAGTATACGAGAATACCGAAAAGTACAGTGTCCTCCGTGCTTTGAGAGCCATTGAACGATCTGATGTTGTTTTGGTTGTCATTAATGCTGAGGAAGGGATTATCGAGCAGGATAAAAAAATTGCTGGTTATGCTCATGAGGCTGGCAGAGCAGTCGTCATTGTGGTGAATAAATGGGACGCTATTGAGAAAGATGAAAAGACCATGAAGGAATTTGAACAAACTATTAGGGATCATTTCTTATTCCTTAGTTATGCACCTATTGTATACCTATCCGCTAAAACGAAAAAACGGATTCATACACTGCTGCCGATGATTAACCAGGTTAGTGAAAATCATTCTATGCGTGTAGAAACCAGCGTTTTAAATGATATTATTATGGATGCGGTGGCAATGAACCCTACACCTACAGATAAAGGGAAGCGTCTTAAAATTTATTATGCCACCCAAGTTTCTGTAAAGCCTCCTACATTTGTTGTTTTTGTAAACGAACCGGAATTATTACATTTCTCCTATGAGAGATTTCTTGAAAATCGTATAAGGGATGCATTCGGGTTTGAAGGAACACCAATAAAAATATACGCAAGAGAAAGAAAATAACTGAAGGCGGTGTAATGTAATGGAGGGAAAAAAAGCTGCAGTAGCTGTTTTAGGTGCAGGCAGTTGGGGAACTGCTCTGGCTATGGTGTTGGCGGATAATGGCCATGAAGTACGTTTATGGAGCCACGATGAGGAACAGGTAAAAGAAATTAATCAATTTCATACAAATAAAAAGTATTTGCCTGAAATTATCCTCCCTGAACTAATCGTGGCATATGGATCCTTGAGTGATGTATTATCCGGTATCGAAAATGTCGTTTTAGCGGTACCGACAAAAGCGATTAGAGAAGTGTTGGGAAGGGTCCGAGAGGTTCTTTTCAAACCGATTGTCATTACTCATGTAAGTAAAGGGATTGAGCCCAATACGCTGTTACGTATTACGGAAATTATTAAAGAAGAAATGCCTAAGGATTACTTGAAGGATGTTGTCGTCTTATCTGGGCCAAGCCATGCTGAGGAAGTAAGTTTACGCCATCCAACAACAGTGACTGTTTCCTCCGAAAATATGGCTGCTGCTGAGAAAATTCAAGATTTATTTATAAATCTAAATTTCCGAGTGTATACAAACTCTGATGTGATCGGGGTAGAAATCGGAGGTGCATTAAAGAATATCATTGCACTTGCCGCAGGAATCACAGATGGCTTAGGCTATGGAGACAATGCCAAGGCAGCTTTAATGACAAGGGGATTAGCTGAAATCGCCCGTTTAGGTACGAAAATGGGAGCCAATCCCTTAACCTTTTCTGGCTTAACAGGGATTGGGGATTTAATCGTTACCTGTACAAGCGTTCATTCTCGAAACTGGAGAGCAGGAAACATGTTAGGTAAGGGTCATAGTCTAGAAGAGGTCCTGGACAGCATGGGAATGGTTGTTGAAGGTGTAAGAACCACCAAAGCTGCCTATCAGCTTGCCGAGAAGTATGATGTGAAAATGCCGATTACCTCTGCCCTTTATGACGTCTTATTTAACGGTAAGGATCCAAAGGATGGCGTAGATGTTTTAATGGCTCGCGGAAAAAGAAACGAACTGGAAGATTTAGTAAATATCCTAGATGAAAGAAATGTATAAAGATCCAAAAAAAAGAATGAAATGAATGCTTGGGATATACCTGCAAAATAATATCTGACATTTCTCTAAGAAAATAGGCGTAAGATGATACCCTTTACCTTTTACATGCATACAATGCAACGAAGTAACATGGTAGTTTGACGCCAGGAGTATGGGTTATTTAGTCTTAGCTGAAGTAGAAAACGCCCCTTTCTACTTCAGCTTTTTATTTTGCCCATTGTTGAGCTGTTTCCCCTGTTAATTGGACGGGAGTCAAAAGAGCCTATTTTTTTAAGAACAGTATTTCTTATGGTATAATAGCAGACGAAAAAAGGGGGAGTTTAAAAATGACACCAGGCATGTTGAAAAATTGGATCTCGATTGCCGGAATGGGCTTTATGGTGCTGGCTATCGTCACCATATATGTAAGTCGTTTCAAATTAAAAGGAGCCTTTAAAATCATAACAGCTGTTTTGGCTTATATTTTTATGATTATTGCCGGATTAACTTTACTAATTGTTTTTTTTACATAAACGAAAATTAATAAATAAATAATTAATTAGGTGATTTTATGAATTGGAAATGGCTCGCATGCTTCATGGTACTATCCGTTTTTCTCTTATCCGGCTGCATGTATCCGAAGGAAGAATTGGCTAAAAACCAAATACCATATAAAGACCAAATTCAAGCAGTCCAAACTGCAGTGGATGAGTTTAGAAAGGACAATGGGGGAATTTTGCCCATTAAAACAAAGGAAGCGGATACACCGATTTATCAAAAATATCCGATTGACTTTAAAAAAATTACACCAAAATATATGGCTGAACCACCGGGAAATGCATATGAAAATGGAGGCATTTTTCAATATGTCCTAATCGATGTAGAAACCAATCCAACTGTCAAACTACTTGACCTTAGAATGGCCGAAACCATACGTGAACTAAATCTAAGAATAAAGGCAATGGGGTATCCGCCCTATAAAAAGCAACTTGCCAATAATGTTTACTCTCTTGACTTTAAAAAACTGGGGTATAAAAGTGAACCTGTAGTGGAAAGCCCTTTTACCAATCAGAATCTATCGTTTGTGATAAATGGTTCAGCCCAAGTCTATATAGATTATCGGCCTGACCTATACAAGGCCCTTAGAAATGGGAACAATAGAGTTAAGCCGGGTGAAGATATCCGTTCTATACTTACAAACGACTCAATGTTTGTACCGGCATTTTCGCTTCCTCTTTCGGTCGATGCTAAAACAAATGAACCAGTATTTTTAGAAGAATAGAATATATATTTTGTCATAACCTTTTTCCGAAGAAATATATTGTAGGAGAAGGGTTTTTTTGTGGAAAATTGGTTCGGTGATAGATGACAATATCTATCCTGTGAACATAAATGGAAACCCTCCCCAAAAAGCTATGGCACGAATTATAACAGCTTCTTGTGAATTTTTATTTTTTATAAGGGGGTAAAAATTTTTATAAAAGTGTCATAACATGATAGGACAACATCATAAACATATACTATCCAAAAATACCTATATGGATGAATTTATCCCACTTTACTCTATGATCAGGAGGGGATCACTTGGAAAAGGCAGATATTTTTAAGGATATTGCCGAGAGAACAGGCGGCGATATATATTTAGGAGTAGTAGGAGCAGTTAGAACTGGAAAATCAACCTTTATTAAAAAATTTATGGAGCTTGTTGTATTACCGAATATAGCGAGTGAAGCGGAAAGATCAAGGGCACAGGATGAATTGCCACAAAGTGCAGCAGGAAAAACTATTATGACCACTGAACCTAAATTTGTCCCCAATCAGGCGGCTACGGTTCATGTTGATGAGGGGTTAAATGTTAATATTAGACTTGTTGACTGTGTGGGCTATACCGTCCCAGGGGCGAAAGGATATGAAGACGAAAATGGCCCAAGAATGATTAACACCCCATGGTATGAGGAACCGATCCCATTTCATGAAGCTGCTGAAATCGGAACACGAAAGGTAATCCAGGAGCATTCCACCATTGGGGTTGTAGTGACTACGGATGGCACAATCGGTGAAATTCCAAGAAGCAACTACATTGAAGCCGAAGAGCGCGTGATTGAAGAACTTAAAGAAGTGGGAAAACCGTTTATCATGGTTATAAATAGTGCCCAACCTTACCATCCAAGTACAGAGACCTTACGTTCAAACTTGGCAGAAAAATATGACATTCCTGTCATTGCTATGAGTGTTGAAAGTATGAGAGAAAATGATGTGCTTAATGTGTTAAGAGAAGCCCTTTATGAATTCCCGGTACTTGAAGTCAATGTCAATCTTCCAAGCTGGGTGATGGTGTTAAGGGAGAATCATTGGCTGCGTGAAAGCTATCAGGATGCAGTAAAAGAAACAGTAAAAGATATCAAGAGATTAAGAGATGTCGACCGGGTAGTTCAACAATTCAGCGAGTTTGAATTTATTGAAAGAGCTGGTTTAGCAGGTGTTGAAATGGGTTCAGGAGTAGCTGAAATTGATTTAATGGCGCCGGATGAATTATATGATGATATTTTAAAAGAAATTGTGGGGGTTGAAATTAGAGGGAAGGATCATCTCCTTGAACTGATGCAGGATTTTGCCCACGCAAAAGCAGAATATGATCATATTGCCGATGCGCTGAGAATGGTTAAACAAACTGGCTACGGCATTGCCTCACCTTCACTCGCAGATATGAGCTTGGAGGAGCCGGAAATTATTCGCCAGGGTGCCAGATTCGGGGTAAGATTAAAAGCGGTTGCTCCTTCCATCCATATGATCAAGGTAGATGTAGAATCAGAGTTTGCCCCAATCATTGGAACGGAAAAACAAAGTGAAGAACTGGTTCGCTATCTCATGCAGGATTTCGAGGATGACCCACTATCCATTTGGAACTCTGATATATTCGGCCGTAGTTTAAGTTCGATTGTCCGTGAAGGAATCCATGGAAAGTTATCTTTAATGCCAGAAAATGCACGATATAAATTAAAGGAAACACTTGAAAGGATCATCAACGAAGGTTCTGGCGGCCTAATTGCCATCATACTATAAATCCAGACTCCAGATTTGGAGTCTTTTTTTTATTATAGTAGGCAAATTTAGTAGAATTTTGACGAACTTAAGAAAAGATTACCATAATTTCTTGATTTCTTCTTGATATGCTGATTTGATTATGATAATCTTTTAACAGACTTACGTTGTAGTAATGCCTTTATTTAAAGGGTTGTATCCAAAACGGTAGATTATATCTTCTAAAGAAAAAAATTGTATAACTTTGGTAATAAAACAACACTATGACGTATAGAAATTAGAAAAATTGTTTAGAAATGTAGATAAGTATTATTATTTATCGAAAATTCTTTGGGAGGAGGTGAAAGGCATGAACAAGACAGAACTAATTAACGCAGTTGCTGAAGCTAGTGAGCTTTCAAAAAAGGACGCTACAAAAGCAGTTGATGCTGTTTTTGATGCAATTTTAGATGCTTTAAAAACTGGTGATAAGGTACAACTTATCGGTTTTGGTAACTTTGAAGTACGTGAGCGTGCTGCACGTAAAGGTCGTAATCCTCAAACAGGAGAAGAGATCGAAATCGGTGCAAGCAAGGTTCCTGCTTTCAAACCAGGTAAAGCGCTTAAAGACGCAGTAAAATAATTACATAAATTATTGCTTTAAGCGAATGCTTAAGAGCTAAGGTCATGGAAAAATTCCATGGCCTTTTTCTTTTTTGCCTGTATGTCAGCTAGTATGCTAATATGTATTTGTCAATATGAATTGACTAGCATAGGGGGAATTATTGTGGCAGAAATAAATCGCGTTCAAATAGAGCAAGCTGTACGCTTAATCTTAGAGGCAATCGGTGAAGATCCAAATCGCGAAGGATTGCTTGATACACCAAAACGAGTAGCAAAAATGTATGAAGAAGTTTTTAGTGGTTTAAATGAAGATCCAAAGCTCCATTTTGAAACCATATTTAGTGAAGATCATGAAGAATTGGTATTAGTTAAGGATATACCATTTTATTCAATGTGTGAACATCATCTTGTTCCTTTTTTTGGTAAAGCACATGTGGCTTATATTCCAAAAAATGGCCGTGTTACAGGTTTAAGTAAGCTGGCAAGGGCAGTAGAAGCCGTGGCAAAAAGACCACAATTACAGGAACGTATTACATCTACTATCGCAGACAGTATAATGGAAAAACTTGATCCTCATGGGGTTATGGTTGTGGTGGAAGCGGAACATATGTGTATGACCATGCGCGGTGTTAAAAAACCGGGCTCAAAGACTGTGACAACGGCGGTTCGTGGAAACTTGTCGGATAATCCAATCGCCCGCTCTGAGATACTCAATTTGATTAAAGCTTAATAAGATAGAATTTTTTGTTTGGAGTGATGTTTATGGAAAAACGTCAGCAAAATGGTGAATATATAGTTATTAAAGCAAGTGAAGATGGTGTAAATGTTATTGGCTTAACGAGGGGATCTGATACGAGATTTCATCATTCAGAAAAGCTCGATAAAGGTGAAGTATTAATTGCCCAATTTACAGAGCATACGTCTGCCATCAAAATTAGGGGAAATGCAAAAATCTTAACTCAATTTGGAGAAATTGAAAGTGAAATCAAGAAATAAGGGAAAAATAAATCAATAACCTTTTATTCACATTCAAACAAGCTGGAAGTATATTTATTTTGTAAATTTATGTGCCTATACTTGCTTTTATGTTATAATGGTTTCTGCCTTGTTTTAATAAAGAATTATTTTTTATCTTTAAGATTTAGTAGTTATATAAAAATTAGAACAGTAAACATACATATAAATATTACTTCGGGGAAGCAAGGGTGATGAAAATGCAGGATATTCGACAAAAATTTATATCCGTTAAAGAGAAAGTCGAAAAAAGTGTTTTTGACACTTACTTGCTAAAATATATTGAAACACCGTTGATTGATGAAGATAAACTCTTAATTCTTATATCTATTATGGAATGGTTAAAAGTTCCGTATAATGAAATGGAGAATTTTGCCCATTCAACCATGCTTATTCAAATTGCGTTGGATACACATGAACATATCTCAAAGTATAAAGTAGACGATAAAACCCGGGAACTTACTGTGCTAACGGGTGATTATTACAGCGGATTATACTATAAACTTCTGGCAGAGTCAGAAAATATTATGCTGATAAGAGCATTATCCCAAGGTATAAAGGAAGTTAATGAAAACAAAATCTCGGTTTATCATAAAGATTCTAAGGAAATAGAAACATTAATGACAAGTCTTAAGATGATTGAGAGTTCCATTATTGTCAGGTTCACAGAATATTTTAAGGCAGATATCTGGAAAGATGTAATCATTCATCTCTTTTTCTTTAAGCGGTTACTTAAAGAGAAATACCAGTTTATCCGTGAGGAGTCTTCACTTCTATTTGAGTCTTTAAAGAAAATAGTTGTACCAGTTTCAGAATACAACTTCGGGGAATTATCCCATGAACAAAAACAACAACTATTGAACGTGTGTGACCATTATCTAGAGATCTCCAAAGGAGTCATTGAAAAAGGCCTTCAGCATATTCCTTTTGTCAATGAATTTTTGAGTAAGAGAGTAACGAATTTATTAACTCAACATCAGCCTTATGCAAAAACAATCGTGGAAGAAGGGTAAACTCATGCAGCAATCAAAAGAAGAACGAGTTCATCATGTATTTGAAAAAATCTCCGAAAACTATGATAAAATGAACTCTGTAATCAGTTTTCAACAGCATATAAAATGGCGCAAAGACACTATGACTAGAATGGATGTAAAACCTGGTTCAAAAGCCCTTGATGTATGCTGTGGAACTGCTGATTGGACGATTGCAATGGCAGATGCTGTGGGGCCGAATGGCAAGGTGATTGGCCTTGATTTTAGTCAAAACATGCTTAATGTTGGGGCAGAAAAAATAAAGAAGTTAGGTCTTAAACAAGCAGAATTAGTTCATGGAAATGCTATGGATCTACCGTTTCCGGATAATAGTTTTGACTACGTAACAATCGGTTTTGGCTTAAGAAACGTTCCTGACTACCTCGAGGTACTAAAAGAGATGCATCGTGTTGTTAAACCGGGCGGGCTCGTTGTTTGTTTAGAAACCTCTCAACCTACCTTAATTGGTTATAGACAACTTTTTTATTTTTATTTCCGTTTCATCATGCCTTTTTTTGGAAAGTTATTTGCAAAAAGCTATAAAGAATATTCATGGCTTCAGGAATCAGCCCGTGATTTTCCTGGAATGAGAGAATTGGCGCGATTATTTGAAAGAGCCGGTTTCAACGAAGTAAAGTATAAAGCATATAGCGGTGGGGCAGCTGCTGTTCATATTGGATATAAGAAATAGATAAAAACGGAAACAAAGACAGGATAAAGTCAGGTGAATACAAATGAAATTAAAAATGATGTATTCATTTTTGAATTCGGATATTAACTTAATTGAAAAAAAACTGGGAGAGACAATCCATACTGATTCTCTTCTTCTAAAACAAGCATCAATGCACACACTACAAGCCGGAGGAAAAAGAATTCGTCCTGTTTTTGTTTTGCTTGCAGGGAAATTTGGTCATTATGATATTCACATTATGAAAGATGTAGCTGTAGCTCTTGAACTCATACATATGGCTTCCTTGGTCCATGATGATGTAATAGACGATGCCGACCTTCGCAGAGGACAGCCAACCGTAAAATCGAAATGGGATAGTCAAATCGCTATGTATACGGGTGATTTTGTCTTTGCTCTTGCACTTGAGCTTATGACAAATGTCAAAAGTCCGCTCGCACACAAAATACTATCTAATACGATTGTCGAAGTGACTGTAGGAGAAATTCAACAAATTAAAGATAAATATCGGTTTGATCAAAATTTTCGTGATTATTTGCGAAGAATCAAGCGTAAAACCGCTTTGTTAATTGCCGCTAGCTGTCAATTGGGAGCCATTGCAGCAGGTGTTGAAGAATCCGTCCATAAAAAATTATTCCGTTATGGTTATTATGTCGGTATGTCTTTTCAAATTACGGATGATATTTTGGATTTTACTGCAACGGAAAAGGATTTGGGGAAGCCTGCTGGCAGTGACCTTTTGCATGGAAACATCACTGCCCCAGCACTGTTTGCTATGGAGCAGGATTTGCAAATTAAAAGTAAAATTTCAACGGTAAATGAAACAACGAAACCTCATGAAATGAAAGAGATTATTCAAATGATCAAACAATCAGGTGCAATTGAAAAATCATTTGCATTAAGTGATTTATATTTGAATAAAGCACTTGCTGTTTTAGACGAGTTACCACAAAACAAAGCAAGAAAAGCACTTTACGATATCGCCAAAAACATTGGCCGCCGTAAATCCTAATTTCTAACCGTATCGGGAAGAGCTCCTTAATTGGATATCGAGAATGGTTTTGCTCCAGCCCTTGACTTAGGTGCTGGAGCTTTTCTATGTTGTCTAGCTCCAGCCCCTGACCAAGGCGCTTCCGCTTTTCTGTGTTGCGAAATATTCAAAACAATGGTAATATTTTTCGTGGGTTGTAGAGACTACAATCATACATATGGTTTAGGAGTGGAGCAAATGGAAAAAACATTTTTAATGATTAAACCTGATGGTGTACAGCGCAATTTAATCGGTGAAATTGTCGCACGTTTTGAAAGAAAGGGCTTTCAACTAGTTGGAGCTAAATTAATGCAAATACCTGCTGAACTTGCTGAACAGCATTATGGAGAGCATAAAGAGCGTCCGTTCTTTGGCGAATTAGTGGATTTTATTACTTCAGGTCCTGTTTTTGCAATGGTATGGCAAGGTGAAAATGTTATTGCAACTGCTAGACAGATGATGGGTTCAACGAATCCTAAAGATGCTGCCCCTGGTACAATCCGTGGTGATTTTGGAATAACTGTTGGTAAGAATGTTATTCACGGATCTGATTCCCCGGCAAGTGCAGAACGCGAAATCGGTTTATTCTTTAACACAGCTGAGTTAACCGAATATGCAAAGCTTGTTAACGAGTGGATTTATTAATCTAGCACATAAAAAGTACTTGTATTTAAATACAAGTGCTTTTTTTTGTAAGCGCATTTATAAAAATTTACACCTATTTTCTGAATTGTTCTACTATGATTCTTCATCATGATATGTTATATTGATACATAATTCTTTAATGAGTTGAAGGGGGAAAGAGAATGGCGATAAGATACCTAACAGCTGGTGAATCCCATGGACCGCAATTAACGACAATCATCGAAGGTTTCCCAGCTGGAATGCCAATCACGGTTGAGGACATAAATGAGGAATTAGCGAGAAGACAAAAAGGCTATGGCCGGGGACGACGAATGCAAATTGAAAAGGATACGGCCGAAATTATGTCCGGAATTCGACACGGTGAAACGCTCGGTTCACCGATTGCCCTTGTCGTAAAGAACAATGATTGGAAACATTGGACAAAAATTATGGGATCCGAAGCTCTTGATGAAGGGCTTGAGGAAGAAGTAAAACGAAAAGTCAGCCGCCCTCGTCCTGGACACGCTGATTTAAACGGTGCCATGAAATACGGCCACAGGGATATGCGAAATGTCCTTGAGCGGTCTTCGGCTCGGGAAACTACCGTACGTGTAGCGGCAGGTGCCGTTGCAAAAAAACTATTATCTTTATTGGGGATTCAGGTAGTAGGTTACGTAGTGGAAATAGCCGGAATTAAGGCCAGTATTAACCCGGGACTTTCCGTGGAGAAATTGAAGGAAATTACAGAAAATTCACCAGTACGTACTGCTGATGAGAATGCTGAGCAAAAAATGATGCAAGCCATTGATGAAGCGAAACAAAATGGAGACTCTATCGGTGGAATAGTAGAGGTAGTTGCGACAGGAATGCCAGCAGGAGTCGGTAGTTATGTTCACTTCGATCGAAAATTAGATGCAAAAATTGCAGCGGCAATTGTTAGTATCAACGCGTTTAAGGGTGTTGAATTTGGAATCGGCTTTGAGGCAGCAAGAAAGCCTGGAAGTGAAGTGCATGATGAAATTATATGGGAACAAGGGAAGGGGTATTCTCGTAAAACGAATAGGCTTGGCGGTTTTGAGGGCGGAATGTCAACTGGAATGCCGATTGTTGTTCGTGGGGTTATGAAACCTATTCCTACTTTATATAAACCATTAATGAGTGTGGATATTGAAACAAAAGAACCTTTTTCTGCAAGTATTGAGCGTTCAGACAGTTGTGCGGTTCCAGCTGCAGCTGTCGTTGCAGAAAGTGTAGTATCTTGGGAGCTTGCCAATGCATTAATCGACCAGTTTTATAGCGACCGTTTCGAAACCTTAGCGAGTGAGATTCAAAAGCAGCGAGAATATGTGAGGGAATTTTAATGGAGACTATTCAAATCCAAGCTGAGTCAAAACAATACAATGCCTTTGTGGGGGAAGGTGTTATTAAAGAACTAAGTTCTTTTTTACAGACTCATTTTAATAGCTTAACTAGAATATTAATTATAACAGATGAAACCGTTTCTAAGCTGCATCTTCAGCGTCTGTTAGGTGTTCTGGGAAAGTGGAATCCGATTGTTTTTACGGCTCCAACCGGTGAAAAAGCCAAAACCTTCGAAGTATACTATGAAGCCCTTACTGTTGCACTTGAAAACCGTCTAGATCGAAAATCGATTGTATTATCATTTGGTGGAGGAGCAATTGGAGATTTATCAGGATTTGTGGCGGCTACTTTTATGCGAGGTGTCCCGTTTATCCAAATTCCGACAACTATTTTAGCTCATGATAGTGCAGTTGGTGGTAAGGTGGCAATCAACCATCCTCAAGGTAAAAATATGATTGGTGCATTCTATCAACCTGAGGCAGTTTTTTATGATTTGGATTTTTTAAAAACCCTCCCTCCTAGTGAAATTCGCTCGGGGTTTGCCGAGGTTATTAAACATGCTCTTATTTATGATGCGGATTTTTATCAATGGCTGAAAACGAATATATGTGATTTAAATCAGCTAAATCAACAACAGTTGTCCTATTCTTTAAACCAGGGTATTAAGATTAAAAATGCATTTGTCAGCAGGGATGAAAAAGAAACAGGGGTTCGTGCCTTTTTAAATTTTGGTCACACGTTGGGACATGCGATTGAGGCAGAAATGGGATATGGTAATTTTACCCATGGTGAAGCTGTCATGATTGGAATGATTTTCGCATTAAAGTTAAGTAATCAGTTACTGGGTCTTTCGTTTAATGTAGAAGAATTTAAGAAATGGGTTGAAAAACTTGGTTACTCAACCGTTTTTCCTAATCATCTTACCAATGAAAAATTATTGGATAAAATGAAGCAGGATAAAAAATCGATTGGGGAGTCTGTCCATTTTGTGTTACTTGAACAAGTAGGACAGCCAGTTTTAAGAAAAATAGCGGATACCGTCATATTAGACAATCTAAATCATTTCAACTGAGGGGAGGAATCTCATGATTAGAGGGGTTAGAGGAGCAACCACGGTTCACATGGATGATCTGGATATCATTATTTCTGCGACTGAGGAACTAGTTGCTGCATTAATAAAAGTAAATGATATACAAGCCGAAGCTGTTGCTTCTGTGTTTATCTCAACTACTAATGATCTGACTGCTGCTTTTCCAGCAAGGGCTTTACGAAAATTTGAAGGGTGGACATATGTTCCAGTTATGTGTATGCAAGAGATATCTGTTCCTAATGCACTAAAAATGTGTGTGCGTATCATGATCCATTTAAATACTGAATTACCTCAATCTGAAATAAAACATGTATATTTAAATGGAGCAAAGGTACTAAGACCAGACCTGCCAAATAGCTTAGCCCTATAAAATATTTTTTTGAATTGGAGTGGGGAAAATGAGATGGAAAGAACAATTGTTATCACTAACTCCTTATCAGCCGGGGAAATCAATTGACTCTGTAAAAAAACAATTTAATTTAGATAAAATCATTAAGCTTGCTTCTAATGAAAATCCATTTGGATGTTCACCATTGGCACATGAAGCCCTTCAAACAAATCCGAATAGCTTGGCCATTTATCCTGACGGGTATGCGACACGTTTAAGAGAAAAACTTGCTGCTTTTTTACAGGTAAGGGAGAATGAGCTTATTCTTGGGAATGGTTCTGATAACATAATTCAAATCATTTCCAGGGCCCTACTGCATCCTGGTGCTAACACGATTATGGCAACTCCTAGTTTCTCGCAGTACCGTCATAATGCCATTATTGAGGGAGCAAAACTCAAAGAAATCTCTTTATTGGCAAATGGTGAGCATGATTTGGAAGCTATGCTAGCAGCGATTGATGAACAGACAAATATCATTTGGTTATGCAGTCCGAATAATCCGACTGGTACATATATTCAGAAGCAAAAACTACTCGGATTTTTAGCTCAAGTACCGGATCATATTCTTGTCGTTCTCGATGAGGCTTACTTCGAGTATGTGGTAGCTGAAGATTACTATCAATCCGTTGAATTGACTCGTAAGTATCAAAATTTAATCGTGCTTAGAACATTCTCGAAGATATATGGATTAGCAGCTTTAAGAGTCGGGTATGGTGTGGCCAATCCACAAATTATCAAAGCATTGGAACCTGCAAGGGAGCCATTTAATGTAAATACATTAGGACAAATGGTGGCAGCAGCTGCTTTGGATGATCAAGAGTTTATTACAACATGCAAAGAAAAAAATCGGCAGGGTTTACAACAATTTTATGATTTTTGTGAACAGCATAGCTTGAATTACTATCCTTCACAAACCAATTTTATTTTGATTGATTTCAAGATAGACGGGGATGAAGTATTTCAATATTTATTAGAAAAAGGTTATATTGTCCGTTCTGGAAAAGCTTTAGGTTTTCCAACAGGGGCGAGGATTACTGTGGGTTCTTATGAGGAAAATGAAGGTGTACTAGGTGCGATTAAGGAATTTTTGGCGAATCGCTAAAGGCAAGGCCTAGGGCAGGGGGAGATTTTTTGAACGGCCGCATTTTTATAGTAGGTTTGGGATTAATCGGAGGTTCATTGGCACTATGTATTAAAAAAGAGCATCCGACTGCTTCTATTTTCGGATTCGATATCAATAGTGAGCAGGTAAGGCTTGCCAAGATGCTTGGTGTAATCGATGAAATTGCTGAAAATATTAGTGACGGAGCTATTTCAGCAGACTTAATTATCATTGCAGCACCGGTTAAAGAAACACAATCCATTATTCAATTATTAGCAAATTTACCATTGAAGAAAAATGTAATTGTAACAGACACAGGCAGTACGAAACGGACCATTGTTAATTCTGCAAACTGTCTAAAAGAACAAGGATTTACTTTTATCGGCGGCCACCCAATGGCTGGTTCTCACAAAAGTGGAGTTACGGCTGCAAAAGAGATCTTATTTGAGAATGCCTTTTATCTTTTGACACCTGAAAATCATGTCGAAAACGCCCAGGTAGAATTACTTAAAACCTGGTTAAAAGGAACACATGCAAAGTTTTTGACTATTTTACCTGAAACACATGATTATTTGACCGGCATTGTCAGCCATTTCCCTCATATTATTGCTGCATCCATTGTACGGCAGACAGAGAAATTGGCGGGAACAGAAACATTAATTCCGCGTTTGGCTGCAGGGGGATTTCGGGATATCACAAGAATCGCCTCAAGTAGTCCGGAAATGTGGAAGGACATCTTGCTCCATAATCGTGAAAATTTAGTCGAATTATTAACGGAATGGCAAGATGAGATGAATTGGGTAAAGGGTATTTTAGAGAATGGCAATGCAGATGATATTTATCAGTATTTTCAGCAGGCGAAGCAATTTCGCGACGGACTGCCGGCAAAAGAAAAAGGTGCTATTCCTGCTTTTTATGATTTATTTGTGGATGTACCGGATTATCCGGGGGTCATCTCTGAAATTACAGGTTATTTGGCTAAGGAACAAATTAGTATTACCAACATTCGAATTCTCGAAACACGAGAGGATATTAATGGAGTATTAGTCATCAGTTTTCAAACTGAGGAAGATCGGCAAAGAGCAGAAAAGTGTATTCTTACCTATTCAAGCTATGCAACATCAATAGGTACTTAAATGAATTGTAAAAGGTGATAAGATGTCTTCATTAAAACTTAAGACAAAAGTAAAAAGCTTAAGAGGAGAAATCACTGTACCAGGTGATAAGTCCATCTCCCATCGTTCAGTTATGTTTGGTTCCATTGCACATGGGGAAACAATAGTTACCAACTTTCTTCCTGGTGAGGATTGCTTAAGCACCATTTCCTGTTTTAGAAAATTAGGAGTTACTATTAAGGAAGACGGTGAAAAGCTAAGAATTAGTGGAAATGGTTACTCAGGATTAACGGAACCAAAAGAAATTTTAGATGTAGGTAATTCTGGAACAACCATTCGATTACTTCTGGGAATTTTAGCAGGACGCCCGTTTCACTCGTCCTTAGTAGGGGACCAATCCATTGGCAAAAGACCAATGACTAGGGTCACCGTACCATTATCCAAAATGGGAGCGGCTATTGATGGACGGAATAATGGCTGTTACACACCTATATCCGTTCGAGGAGGCAGTCTTGCACCAATTCATTATGAACTTCCGGTTGCAAGTGCCCAAGTGAAATCTTCCCTAATTTTGGCAGGTCTGCAAGCTGATGGGGAATCAACTATTATCGAACCGGTTGAAACCCGTGATCATACTGAAAGGATGATCCGTTGGTTTGGAGGAGAAATTAAAAAAGATCACAATGTAATCAAGGTAAAGGGTGGGCAAAAATTAACCGGCACCGAGATTCATGTACCTGGAGACATTTCTTCCGCTGCGTTTTTCTTAGTTGCAGGAGCAATATTACCTGAAAGTGAGATTGTCTTGAAAAATGTTGGTTTAAATCCGACTCGTACCGGAATCATCGAAGTCATGGAAAAAATGGGGGCAGATTTGGAGATCGTCCAGCAAAACCAAAGTCAATTTGAACCAGCAGGTGATTTGGTCGTTAGAACTTCCAACCTAAAAGGTACCGTGATCGAAGGGAAATTAATTCCTAAATTAATCGATGAAATCCCAATTATTGCTTTACTTGCATCTCAGGCTGAAGGAGTAACCGTTATTAAAGATGCTGAAGAATTAAAAGTAAAAGAAACCAATCGCATCGATACAGTTGTTCATGAATTACAAAAATTGGGTGTTTCTATTGTGGCAACAGATGACGGTATGATTATTAATGGAAAGTGCAAATTAATGGGCGGACAAGTTTCAAGTCATGGTGATCATAGAATTGGCATGATGCTGTCTATAGCAGCTCTATTGTGCGATGATGAAGTTCAACTCGACCAATCAGAGGCCATCTCTGTATCCTATCCAAATTTCTTTACACATTTAGATAAACTTTCAAGATAAAGCTGCTTGCATGCAGCTTTTATTTTTTCTATTGAAGTCATAGACGAATTCATGTCTGCATAGTTTTACATATAGACATGCATCATAAAATATTTTCTTTTAACCCCTTTTACTTAAAAAAGAAGGAAGTAGAGACCTAATTGTCGAAAAGAAAAAGTATCATGATATAATAGACAAGTTATTGCATTTACAAGGCTGAAATGTTTACTTTAAACTAAGATTTGGTCATCCTGAAAAGGAAAGAGAACAGGGAATGCTATTTCTTTTTAAAGTAAAGGGAAGAGGTTATCAGACTATGGACAGAGTGAATAAAATTATTCAGATGCTGGAAAATGGCCAACATAATGAAGCTCTAATTGAATATAATGTTGTATTAACAAAAGGAAAGCCTGAAGAGAAATTTCTTCTAAGTGAGGAATTATTTCAATTAGGATTTCTGGAGGAAGCCAAGGCTCTTGCTGAAAACTTGCTTGAAACTTATCCAGAAGAAGGGGAAATACTTGTTCTATTGGGTGAAATTCTCGTTGAGGCTGGGGAAGAAGAAGCTGCTATTCTTGTTCTAGAAAAAATATCTGAACATGATGTGCATTTTGGACAATCATTGCTTCTTCTGGCAGATCTCTATCAAATACAAGGGCTTTACGAAGTTTGCGAAAGCAAATTACTAAAAGCAAAAGAAGTATTGCCAAATGAGATCGTGATTGATTTTGCTATGGGAGAACTTTACAGCGAGCAAGGTGAAGTAACTAAGGCAATGAATGCATATGAAAGCGTTTTAAAGGAAGTCGTCGAAATGGCGGGAGTTAATATTCATCAAAGAATCGCTGACCTTTTAAGTTCTTCAGGAGCATTTGAAGAAGCTTTGCCTTATTATGACAAAGCATTGGAAGAAAAACTTGAAATTAATACTTTATTCGGCTATGCTTTTACCGCGCTACAGGCAGGCTACAATCGTACAGCTATTGAAAAGTTTACTGAGCTGAAAGAACTTGATCCAGAATACCACTCACTATATTTACATCTTGCTAAGGCTTACGAGCGGGAAGAAGATTTAGAGAACAGCTTGAAAACAATTCAAGAGGGGATCAGGGAAGATCAATTTAACAAGGAACTATTTTTCTACGGTGGAAAGATCGCGTTAAAACTCGGGATTACAGAAGAAGCAGAAAAGTCCTTTCGCGAGTCACTTGCCCTCGACCCTGGATTCACTGATGCGGCTCTAACATTGAGTAGTTTGTTTATTCAGGAGGAACGGTATGAAGATGTACTTGACCTCATTTCACAACTTGACATTATTGAGGATGAGGAGCCGCAACTTCTGTGGGATGCAGCAGTAGCTTATCATCAACTTGAGGATTTTTCGCAAGCATTAGACAAATATGAAGTTGCATATACTTTCTTAAAACAAAATCCAGACTTTTTATCAGATTATGGATATTTTTTAATTGAAGAAGGAAAAACCGACCGTGCTGCCGAAATTTTTAAACAGTTACTTGTGGAGGATCCAACCAATTCCGAGTACTTAGACACACTTGAAAGATTAACCGATTTGAATCATTAAAAAGCTGAATATGCAGAGGAGGGAAACATTATGGCAACCCCTGTTTCTGTCAACGAGAAAAAGGATTTTATTCGCTGGTTTTTAAATCACTATCAACTAAAAAGAAGAGAATGCGTTTGGATTCTAAATTATTTAATGAGTCATGATCAGCTAATGGAAAAAGTTCATTTTGTTGAACAGGCGCAATATTGCCCGCGTGGTTTAATCATGTCAACTCATTGTGTTGATAAGGTTCCATTCCGTTTTTATAAAGAAAACGTGATGACGACAGACGCTGAAAAATCCTTTCATGATATTCGCCTAAATCGGGAAGAAGACATCTATATACAATTAAACTTTCATGCTTCAAATCAGGCACATCAATACGTAGCTGTTCTGGAAGAGAATCCATATGTCCCTAAACATCTGCAAGTAAATGAGAAAGATGGAATAGTAGCTGAACAGCTATTGCAGCACAGTATTGAACGTTTTCAGCGTGAAAAACTCCTTCAATTAATTGATGAAGCCCTTGATCAACAGGACCGACAAGCATTTGAAATGCTAACGGAGAAACTGAATCGTCTTATTAAGTCAGAACAAGAAGGAAGTTTGCGCTAAGCAAACTTCTTTTGACTTTTTTAAATTAGATCTCTCATTTGTTTATTAATTCAGGAGATAATGATATTATTGGGATAGATTTCAAAAGGCTGGTGCAAATATGAAGTGGATTTCGCAAGACATTGATACGTATTTAGGTGCAAAAGAGTATGTTGATACTGCTGTCATACCTTTATACCCGGTGGCTTTAGGAGAAGATATGCAATTATCTGCTGAAGCAGCAGAATTTATCACATTACTTACAGGTTATTTAGAAAAACAATTCACTGGCAGAGTTTTATTGTTCCCTCCGATTACATACTTAAAAAACGGACAAGATCAACCCCCTTTAACTTCCCTGGAAAATTGGGAGAAAAGCATCCAAAGTGCAGATTTCAAACATATATTTTACATTACGAGTGATATAAATTGGCGTGAGTTTGAAAAGGATTTAGCTGGTACACTATTATGGCTCCCATCCGTTCCCATGCAGCATATGAATGACTCACAAAAAATGAAAACGATTGAAAGCCATGTAAAGCAGCTATTATCGGTTTTTACACGCAAGTGGCATGAAATAGATTAAAAATAAGTGATATTAAATGTATTTAAAATAGTATGATATTGACCTAACCTAAAGATTGATATATCATTGTTATGTCCTAGTTTTATAAGTGTTTAATATTGTCCGATGGACTTACTTCGTGAATAAAGGGGGGGATAAGCATGAGTAAGGAGCGCGTTTCAAGAAGACAGTTTTTGAGCTATACGTTGACAGGGGTAGGCGGTTTCATGGCTGCCGGAATGTTAATGCCAATGGTTAGGTTTGCTGTTGATCCTGTGTTAAAAGCTGAAGGCGGCGGAGAATTCATTGCTACTAAACAGAAGGTTTCTGAATTGACCGATAAGCCTGTAAGGGTTGATTTTACCTTTAAGCAAAAGGATGCTTGGTATGAGTCAGAAGTAACAAGTACTGCGTGGGTTTATCGAGATAAAGATTCAGACAAAATCGTAGCCCTATCACCCGTTTGTAAACATCTGGGCTGTACAGTTAACTGGAATACAAATAAGGATTTTCCTAATCAATTCTTCTGTCCATGCCATTTCGGACGTTACACCAAGGATGGAACAAACATTAAAGGTACACCGCCACTGGCGCCACTTGATGTATATCCGTATAAAGAAAAAGATGGATACCTTTATCTAGGAAAAGCAGCACCACGGAAGGAGGCGTAATCATTGTTAAACAAAATTTACGATTGGGTAGATGAACGTTTAGATATTACGCCTTTGTGGCGAGATATCGCAGACCATGAGGTACCGGAGCATGTTAATCCGGCGCATCATTTTTCCGCTTTTGTATATTGCTTTGGAGGTTTAACGTTCTTTGTAACAGTTATTCAAATTCTTTCCGGTATGTTTTTAACTATGTACTATGTACCGGATATTAAAAATGCTTGGGAATCTGTTTATTATCTCCAGAACCAAGTGGCATTTGGACAAATAGTCCGCGGCATGCATCACTGGGGAGCAAGTTTAGTCCTTGTAATGATGTTCTTACATACATTACGCGTATTTTTTCAAGGTGCTTACAAAAAACCTCGTGAACTAAACTGGGTTGTAGGAGTTCTGATCTTCTTCGTTATGCTTGGATTAGGTTTCACTGGGTATTTATTACCTTGGGATATGAAAGCGCTGTTTGCAACAAAGGTTGGTCTTCAAATTGCTGAGTCCACTCCTTTTATCGGTTCGTATGTAAAAGTGTTGCTTGCAGGTCACGAACATATTGTTGGGGCTCAAACACTAACTCGATTCTTTGCCATTCACGTATTCTTCTTGCCTGGGGTACTGATGGGCTTAATGGCAGCACACTTTATCATGATTCGTAGACAAGGTATTTCCGGACCACTATGATTTTAACTTTGATTAAAAAGTGAATATAAACGGATAAAGGAGGGGGATTGCTCGATGCATCGCGGTAAAGGTATGAAGTTCGTTGGTGATTCTCGCGTTTTGGCGCCAGAAGCACGTACACCAAAGCTTCCGAAAGATTACTCGGAATACCCTGGCAAAACAGAAGCGTTCTGGCCTAACTTCCTTTTGAAAGAATGGATGGTAGGGGCAGTTTTTCTTGTAGGCTTTTTATGCTTGACTGTTGCACATCCGGCTCCGCTCGAACGGATTGCGGATCCGACTGATACAGGATATATTCCATTACCTGACTGGTATTTCTTATTCTTGTACCAATTATTAAAATATACTTATGCTTCTGGACCATACAATGTTATTGGTGCCATGATTATTCCTGGTCTGGCATTTGGAGGTTTATTATTAGCTCCGTTTATTGACAGAGGTCCTGAACGCCGACCGTCTAGACGCCCGTTGGCAACTGGTTTTATGCTGTTAGCTTTAGCGGCTATTACATTCTTAACATGGCAATCTGTTGCTACCCATGACTGGAAAGCAGCTGAACGTCAAGGGAAAATTGTTGCCAAGGTAGATATTGATAAAACCAGCGATGGCTACCAAATTGCTAAAGAAAATACCTGTATCACTTGTCACGGTGAAAATTTCCAAGGTGGTGCCGGTGCCCCAACATTAATTGGAACTGGTTTAAAACCTGAAGAAATTCAAAAAATAGCTAAAAACGGTAAAGGCAAAATGCCTGCTGGAGTCTTTAAAGGCAATGATGAACAGCTTAAAAAGCTTTCAGAGTTCATTTCTGGTCTTGGAAGTAAATAATTATTACCTAAACAAAAGCTGACGACAATCGCGTCAGCTTTTTTATTAAGAGCCTATTAAATAAATAGATGAAATGGGGAGTTTGTGTGCGGTGGCTTTATCCTATTTTGGCCAATAGATCAATCCTCAAACTTTTATTAGTTATTAACATTGCAGGCACTATTTACGGATATTATTGGTACGGTTGGCAGTTGAAAAATACTCCGACTATATTTCTGCCTTTTGTCCCTGACAGCCCAACAGCAAGTTTATTCTTTTGCTTGGCTTTGGTTGCATTCTTATGGGGAAAAAATTGGCCCATAATAGAAGCCTTGGCGATTGTTACGCTTTTTAAATATGGAATTTGGGCTGTGGTCATGAACCTTTTTGTTATGGTCGTACAAGGCGGCCTCGAATGGCAAGGGTATATGCTGATATTCTCCCATTTTGCCATGGCGGTGGAAGGAGTTTTATATGCCCCTTTCTATCGGATAAAATGGTGGCATTTAATCGTTACGGCTATATGGACCTTACATAACGATATCATTGACTATGTTTTTTTTATGATGCCGAGCTACCAAATGTTAAATAAATATATTCCAGAAATAGGCTATTTCACATTCTGGCTTTCAATCGCTTCAATCGGAATTGCCTACTATTTTGCTTTACGCCCAAATAGATTTAAATTGGAAATTTAATAACTCATAGTGCAAAATTTGGTCTAACCTTGTCCAACCCTTCATACATTTTAATAGTAATGAAAGGAGGGACAAGAATTGAAAAATAAATGGTTCCTTTTGGTTGCCATTATTTTATTATTTCTTCCAAATACAACTTATGCTGAACAACAAACTCCTATGGAGAAGCTGGATGATATATCTGATGAGGCTCTGCAGATGGTAAAGTTTCATAGATATGATGATGCGAAAAAATTGCTTGATTACTTTTCTGTTCAATTTAACAGTGTGAGTGGGGCTATACATCCATTAACGGTAGATGAGGTAAGAATTGTAAATTCTTCCCGTGATGAAGCGATGGAAGCCGCAGTAAGTCCTGATATGAGACATGAAGAAAGAATCAATAAACTCACCAAATTCAGACTGGTAATAGATGCTATTTCTACTAGTCACCAACCATTATGGACGGAAATGGAAGAGCAAGTTATGACTGCCTTCCATCAGGCAAAAGAATCCGCCAAAACTGGAGATTCAGCGCATTTTCATTCCAATTTTAACACCTTTTTATCCTTATACAACGTCATTTATCCAAGTATGAAAATTGATGTGCCGGTAGAAAATATTCAAAGATTAGATGCTCGAATCAAATTTATTGATGAATATCGTTCCCAGATTCTTCATGATAGTGAAGGTCAACGGGAATTGGACAAGCTTGACAGTGATTTACAGAACTTGTTTACAAATGTGGAGGATGATGAAGCAGATCCTTCCATTTGGTGGGTTATCATTTCAACTGGCAGTATTATCATCATGACTTTATCCTACGTCGGATGGAGAAAATATCAAGGTGAAAAGGATACAAAATTGAACCGTTCCAGAGAGCATAAAGATTGACGCAGTAAGTGGGCTTTACTAAAATGATAGGCATCAAGAGCTAGATAGGAGAGGTTCCAACATGTTATATATAATCTATTTTGCCATCATTGTTCTCATTCCAATTTGGGCTCAAATGCGAGTTAAAAATACATTTGCAAAATATTCCCGTGTGGCTTCGTTGAGTTACCGCAGAGGTGCAGAAGTTGCCAGGGAAATTTTAAATGCAAATGGATTATATGATGTTGGCGTTGAAGAAGGACATGGATTCTTAAGTGATCATTATGATCCACGTACTAAGACAGTTCGTCTTTCCCCAGAGAATTATCACGGTCAATCTATTGCTGCTGCAGCGGTGGCAGCACATGAATGTGGACATGCTATCCAAGATGCTCAAGAATATGCATTTTTACGTTTTCGCCATGCTATGGTTCCAATTGCCAATATTGGTTCGAATTTTTCTTGGATCCTTATCTTTATTGGAATTTTAGCCCATATTAGTGGCATGTTGCTACTTGGGATCATTTTCATGGCGGCAGCAGTCCTGTTCCAAATTATTACACTACCTGTAGAATTTAATGCCTCCAGCAGGGCGATGGATCAGGTAGTATCACTTGGATTAATCAGTAACAATGAGGAAAGAGAAGCAAGAAAAGTTTTAAATGCCGCTGCGCTTACTTATGTAGCAGCTGCTGCAGTTGCTGTTCTGGAACTATTAAGATTGGTGTTAATATTTACTGGAATGAATCGAGATGAGGATTAAATAAAAAGCAATGTCCATGACGACATTGCTTTTTTGGTGAAAGAAAAGTTAGCTATTCTATTAGACATAAGTACAACTGTGGCTTTTTCTTAGCCCGATGGTTCGCTAAATCAAGAATCTTCTAATCGATAATTGGCATTTTATTTTCATCCAAAGTAAATCCCTCTCCATGGACATCATGGACGATGGAGATCGATATAAAAGCATGAGGATCTACTGAGGTAATAGTATTCTTTAACCTCATGATTTCATTTTTTGCAACCACACAATACAGTACATCACGTTCACTTTTTGTGTAAGAACCGTATCCCTTTAATGCAGTAACTCCCCGTCCCATTTCTTCCAAGATTTTATCGGCAATTCTCTCATTCTTTTCTGAAATAATCATGGCACCGCGCGCAGAATAGGCCCCTTCCTGAATGAAGTCAATAACTCTTGCACCAACAAACACAGCTACCAGTGTGTACATAGCTTGTTTGTAATTTAAATAGGTAATGAGTGAAAGAGCAATAACACATGCATCAAACATGAACATCGTTTTCCCCATATTCCAACCTATGTATTTCTGAACAAGTCTGGCAATAATGTCAACCCCGCCGGTGGTTCCACCATATCTAAAAATGATACCTAAGCCAATACCCGTAAATACACCTGCAAAAAGAGCTGCTAGTGTTAAATCACTTGTTAAAGGCATATCGATTGGATAACGTTGAAAGATCCAAAGGAAAATGGAAACACCGACAGTTCCTATAATGGTATAAATAAATAAATTGCGACCTAACAGTTTCCAGCCTATAAAAAATAGAGGAATATTTAGGATTAAGTTCGTATAGGATGGGTCCCAATGAAACAAGAAATACAAAAGTAAAGTAATACCAGTGAACCCGCCCTCAGCCAGCTTATTTTGCATATTAAAAGTTACCAGACCAAATGACATAATTGCCGTTCCTAAAAGGATAAAGGCTATATTTTTTATTTTAAGACCAAATATCATTCATATTCCTCCCTTGCCAACATTTTCAAAGATTGGCGGTTTTTATTATATCGAATAAACGGATGAAGAGCAATGACAGTCAGAGGATGTTATTGAAAATCAAAAACATTTGTAAAAAGCTCATAATTTAGCTAACATGATAGTAGAAAAAATTCAATAATAACGGTATTGGTGGTGAATTGGTTGAGTAAGCAAAAATCAATGAAGGATCTTCAATTAGAAGTAGATCAATACATAAGCCAATTTAAAGAAGGGTATTTTAGTCCTTTAGCAATGCTTGCTAGGTTAACAGAGGAATTGGGAGAATTAGCGAGAGAGGTGAACCATTATTACGGAGAAAAACCTAAAAAAACAAGTGAAACGTCAAAAACCATTGAGGAAGAACTTGGGGATCTTCTATTTGTGTTAATCTGTTTTGCTAACTCCCAAAATATAGATCTACAAAAGGCGCATGATGCGGTCATGCATAAATTTAATACACGGGATAAAAACCGTTGGACGAGAATAAATCAGGATAATATGGAGTGATTTAAATGGTGAATATTAGAATTATCATTGCCGGTCCCCGAGGGAGAATGGGTAGAGAAGCGGTTCAGCTCGTTGCCAATACTGAACATTTTTCACTAGTTGCAGCCGTGGACCATAAACATGACGGGATCATGTTAAGTGATTTAGAAGGGTTTCATTCGATACATAATGTCCCAGTTTATACCGATATTGAAAAATGTTTTCAAGAGGTTGAGGCAGATGTATTAATTGATCTGACGACACCGGAATCAGGAATGTATCATACATCAACTGCTTTAAAATATAATGTCAGACCTGTAGTAGGAACAACTGGATTTACAAAAGAACAGCTGGCAGAATTGGAACGGATTTGCCTTGAAAAAGAGCTTGGTTGTATTATTGCCCCAAACTTCGCAATTGGTGCCGTTTTAATGATGAAATTTTCACAAATGGCTGCTAAATATTTCAACGATGTTGAAATAATCGAGTTACACCATGATCAAAAACTGGATGCACCATCCGGGACAGCTGTTAAAACGGCCGAAATGATTTCGGCTGTCAGAGAATCAAAAACGCAAGGGCATCCACATGAAAAGGAAACCATTAAAGGGGCTCGGGGCGCGGAATTTGATGGCATGCACATTCATTCTGTTCGATTGCCAGGTTTAATTGCTCATCAACAAGTTCTATTTGGGTCAGATGGACAAACCTTGACTATCCGTCATGATTCTTACCATCGTGGATCCTTTATGTCAGGTGTAAAAGTTGCTGTTGAAACAGTCATGAAACAAAATCAATTTGTGTATGGCCTTGAAAATATTTTAGGGTAGGGGAGACCAATTATGAATATTGCGTTAATCGCTCATGATCAAAAGAAAAATGATTTAGTACAATTCGCTACAGCTTATCAACATATTTTTGCTAAGCATCAATTATTTGCAACTGGAACTACCGGCACGCGAATAAATGAGGCAACCGGATTACCGATTACCCGATTTAAATCAGGACCGCTTGGTGGAGATCAAGAAATTGGAGCGATGATAGCAAAGGATCAAATGGATGCGATTTTCTTTTTCCGTGATCCATTAACTGCTCAGCCACATGAACCTGATGTTACGGCTCTAGTAAGATTATGTGATGTTTATTCCATTCCTTTGGCAACCAATATGGGGACAGCTGAATTATTAATTAGAGGGCTAGATCAAGGACTGCTGGACTGGAGAAAAATTGTACACGAAAATGGTGAAGGAAAATGAGTGAAAGGCTGCATATTTTGGCATTTGGCGCCCATGCTGATGATGTGGAAATCGGCATGGCTGGCACGATTGCCAAGCTTGCTTCCGATGGATATAAAATTGGAATATGTGATTTAACGTTTGCGGATCTTTCGTCCAATGGCAATGTTACTCTCAGAAAACAAGAGGCAAATCTTGCAGCTGAACTTTTAGGGGTTTCTTATCGGAATTCTCTCGGACTTCCAGATCGGGGATTATATCTCAATGATGAATACATAAGCAAAATAGCGGATGAAATAAGAAAACATCGACCAAAAATTGTCTTCGCCCCATATTTTGAGGATAGGCATCCGGATCATGGAAACTGTGCTCGGCTTGTTGAGGAGGCCGTTTTTTCTGCTGGGATTAGAAAATATACGACAAAACAGTGTAATCAGCCTCATAAAGTGGAGAGAATTTATTTTTATATGATAAATGGATATCATCAGCCGGATTTTACCATAGATATTACGGAGAACATGGATCAGAAACTAGCAGCCTTAAGAGCATACAAAAGCCAATTTGAAGTAACGGAGGAAAGTGTCGATACTCCTCTTGTAAATGGGTACATAGAAACAGTAGAAGCAAGGGAAAGAATGTTTGGAAAGCTTGTTGGTGTTCAATTTGCGGAGGGCTTCAAAACAAAGATTCCGATTCTGTTAAAGCATGATTTGATTGGAGAGTAAATATGAGGAAGTTAAAAATCGGAATAACCTGTTATCCATCTGTAGGCGGATCTGGAGTGATCGCTACTGAGCTAGGAAAAATGTTGGCAGAAAAGGGGCATGAAATCCATTTTATTACCTCAAGCATCCCTTTTCGGTTAAATAAAATCTATCATAATATTTATTTCCACCAAGTAGAAGTGAATCCTTATTCTGTTTTTCAATATCCCCCGTATGATATTGCATTGGCCAGTAAAATGGCAGAAGTGGCAACTCGTGAAAAGCTGGACATCCTTCATGTTCATTATGCGATTCCCCATGCGGTATGCGCCATTTTAGCTAAACAAATGGCCGGCAGAGATGTAAAAATAGTTACAACTTTACATGGCACGGATATAACTGTATTGGGTTATGACCCATCCCTGGCAGATGCCATTAAATTTGGTATTGAAAAATCAGACATCGTCACAGGGGTTTCAAACTCACTGGTTCAACAAACCTACGAGCTCATCCACCCGGAAAAACAAATTGAAACAGTCTATAATTTTATAGACGAGCGAATTTATCGAAAAACTAATTCTGATCACTTACGGACGGAATTTGGCATAAAGGATGACGAAAAGGTTATCATCCATGTTTCTAACTTCAGGGCGGTCAAACGGGTACAGGATGTCGTAAAATCCTTTGCCAGAATTGCATCAGAAATGCCAGCAAAGCTTCTACTTGTAGGGGACGGCCCGGAAATGACAGTGGTTTGTAAATTGGTTAAACAGTTGGCACTTGAGGATCAGGTTATGTTCCTTGGAAAGCAGGAAAATTTAGAGGAATTATATTCCATTAGTGACCTAAAGCTCCTATTATCAGAAAAAGAAAGTTTTGGTTTAGTAGTTTTAGAAGCAATGGCTTGTGGTGTTCCTTGCATTGGAACGAATATAGGCGGTATTCCGGAAGTCATCCAACAAGGGGAAACTGGATTTCTTTGCGAGGTGGGCGATATTGATGAGATTGCTGAGAAATCAATAGCCTTATTATCTGATGAAAAAAAACACAAGCAATTTTCAATGCGCTCTGTGGAAGCCGTAAATACAACCTTTAAAGCGGAAAAAATTGTTGAACAATATGAAGAGCTTTATTTTAAGCTACTGAATTAGGTGAAGATATGAAGGAACCCTTTTTATCAGCAGTACCGGTATTAGAGAAGTTAGTTGAAGCTGGTTTCGAGGCTTATTTTGTCGGTGGATCTGTAAGGGATTACTTATTAAATAAACAAATTAGTGATGTAGATATTGCCACATCTGCTACCCCGGAAGAGGTAAAAAGAATTTTTCGGAAAACAGTGGATGTGGGAATCGAACATGGTACGGTACTCGTTTTACATAATCAAAAATCTTATGAGATCACCACGTTTAGAACGGAAGGAGAATATGTTGATTTTCGCAGGCCAAAGGAAGTCGCTTTTATCCGTAATTTAAAGGAGGATCTGCAGCGAAGAGATTTTACGATGAACGCTATGGCGATGGACCGCTTTGGAACGATTTTTGATCCTTATAAAGGCCAAGACGCCATTAAAGCACAATTGATTAAAACAGTTGGTCCGTCTCAAGATCGCTTCCATGAAGACGCGTTAAGAATGATGCGTGCAGTCCGATTTGCCAGCCAGTTATCCTTCCGAATTGATGTGGAAACACTTGAAGCACTGTCAAAATACAATTATTTGCTGGATAAAATTGCCGTTGAACGGAAACGTACTGAGTTTGAAAAGTTGCTTATCGGGCAAAACAGAAGACAAGCATTGAAAATCCTTCTAGACTCTAGTTTATATAAATATTTACCTGGACTCCAAAATCAAAAACACTTGATAGAAAGCATGATTTCTTATAAAAGTGAAACCCTCAATTTATCAGAAATGTGGGTTTTATTACTCCATTGTTTAAAAGTGCCTGAAAATCAAATAGATACATTCTTAAGAGAGTGGCGTTTATCTATTAAGGAAGTCAAGGAAATTTCCCATATTTTCAGGTTCTTTACGCTGAGACTACAAAAGAAATGGGCTGTTTATGATTTATATCTAGCAGGTGGCAATACAATCATGTCTGTTGAAAGGCTTTATTCAGTTATTCTAGGCAGCGAAAATCATAATTCCATTGACTTTTGGCTTAAAAGATATCAGGAATTGCCTATTAAAGAACGTTCAGAACTTAAGGTGACAGGTAATGATTTGTTGACTTGGTTTAATCGCAAAGGCGGACCGTGGGTCAAGGAGACTCTCGAAAAGGTGGAAACGGGGATTTTGGAAGGAAACGTGTTAAATGATTACCAAAGAATTAAGGAGTGGCTTATGACGTGCAGTCAGAAATAAGAAAAAAACTGCTTGATGCTTTTACAGAGACAGGTGAATCTTTCCTTTCTGGTCAATATTTGGCGGAGCTGATCGGCTGCTCAAGAACAGCAGTTTGGAAGCATATTGAGGAATTGCGTAAAGAGGGCTTTGAATTAGAAGCAGTAAGAAAAAAAGGCTATCGAATAGTTAAAACGCCCGAAAGGATTACTGCTGATGAAATTCGGTTAGGGTTAGTTACAGAGTTCATCGGTAAAAACATTTATTATCAAGAAACGGTGGATTCTACCCAAAAAATTGCAAACCAACTTGCTAGTTCTGATTCACCAGAAGGCACGGTGGTGATTGCAGAGGAACAAAAATCCGGGAAAGGCAGAATGAATCGAAAATGGCATTCTCCCAAGTATACCGGTATTTGGATGAGCCTCATTTTGAGACCCAATATTCAGCTAATAAAAGCACCCCAATTAACCTTGCTAACAGCAGTCGCGATCGTTCAGGCAATCGAAGAGACCACTGGCATAGTCCCAGAAATAAAATGGCCCAATGATTTATTAGTTAACGGAAAAAAAATAACTGGAATTCTTACGGAACTCCAGGCAGAAGCAGACCGGATTCATTCTATCATCATTGGAATGGGTATAAATGTAAATCAAAAGAAAGAGGATTTTCCTGAAGATATTCAAAAAATTGCCAGTTCTCTCTATATAGAGAAGGGTGAAACAGTCTCGCGGGCAAATTTAATCAGAAATATATGTAAGCATTTTGAAAAACTGTATATCATCTATTTGAATCAAGGCTTTTTGCCGATTAAAATCTTATGGGAAAGTTATGCCGTCAGTATCGGAAGAACAATCAGAGCGAGAACGATTACCAATGTGATTGAAGGAAAAGCCCTCGGAATTACCGATGAAGGTGTCTTAAAACTAGAAGACTCCTCCGGAACCATCCATCACGTATATTCCGCGGATATTGAGCTTTAAATAAACTAAAACCTAAACCAAATAATCGTCAGAACTACCATAGTTTTATTACGAAAATAGTATTTGAATGATTAAAAAACTTTAATCTAAAAAACATTTTACTTCAGACCGCTATGAGAAGATTTAAGCATCAAGTGTTCGAAGAAGCTCTAACTTCGGCCAGCAAAGCGGAAATCCAGGCCACAGG